>JBJTFT010000191.1:0-5465 GCA_046093525.1 Sphingomonadales bacterium
ACTAAAACCCGGTACCAAAGAAAAACTAAGCCAAAAAAAATAGTCAAATGGAGTAGTTTATCAATTGGAAGTTGTTCTTGCCAATCGGCTATGCCCAAAATAGTGATTAACCATCTTAACATTCCCTTTTCAGAAAAAGAGGAGACAGGGGCCAACAGTAGATAACTTGATAGTCACAACCAGGCAGCTGATGCAGCCGATCTAGATAAAATCGTATTCAAAAAAAGGGTTTATGCAACCAGTGCTTCGTATCCAGCTGCATCAAGCAGAGCCTCTACATGGGCCGGGTCGCTCACCGTCATCTTGATCATCCAGCCTTCTCCATAGGGGTCGTTGTTCACCAGCTCGGGGGCACCGCTGAGTGCGGGGTTCAGTTCGGTGATCGTTCCGCTTACGGGTAAAAAAAGGTCCGAGACCGTTTTGACGGCTTCTACCGTACCAAATACCGCACCGGATTCGAGTGCTGTTCCTATGGTATCGACCTCTACAAAAACAATATCTCCCAGCTCTCGCTGTGCATAGTCGGTGATACCGATGGTAGCCACATTACCCTCGAGGCTGATCCATTCGTGGTCTTTGGTATAGCGGAGTTGAGCGGGGATATTCATGCGTCAAAATTTTTGGAGCACAAACCTACTAATAATGAGGCAAATTCGTTCAGGAGCGTTTGCGTTTGATCAGCTTGGCTTGCAAGATCACGACATCGGTCAGGGGACGATCTCGATCTGCGCCCTTGCTGGTGGGCACCTCTGCAATGGCCTCTACCACCTCTATTCCGCGAATGACCTCTCCAAATACCGTATAGTTCTGGTCTAAGTGAGGAACACCCCCTAGTGTGGTGTAGACCTGGCGCTGATCGGCCGGAATTTTTCGCTTGAGCCGGTAGGTCTCTACCGAATCGAGACCGGCTTCGGTGAACACCTTGCCCTGGGTCAGGTAAAACTGGCTGGCGCTACTGGCCTTTTCGGGGTTATTATCGCGGGCTGCGGCAATGACTCCTTTTTTATGAAAAAGCGTGGGTCTGAATTCGGCAGGCACGGTGTAGCCTGGTCCGCCGTTGCCCAGCGACTTTCCGGCCGGTGCATTGCGGCTGTCCGGATCGCCCGCCTGAATCATAAAATTCTTGATAACCCGGTGAAAAAGGATGTCCTTGTAATAGCCCATCTTGACCAGCTTTAAAAAGTTGTCGCGATGCAAGGGGGTCGAATCCGAGAGTCGCACCTGAATACGACCCATGGAGGTTTCGAACAGCACATCGCGTTTACGGTCCTTGCGGGTAACGACCGAGTCTTTTGATACCGCTTGGGCAATGACCTGCCCTGCGAAAAGCAGTACCAACAATGGGACAATGATATTTTTCATAGTGGTAAGATAAGGGGCTAAGAAAATAGGGGGTTGAGGTAAAAGGTTTTCAATTAAAGAGAGGCTTCTTCGAAATATAATAGTACGTGGTCTTTTATAAAGTTTTCTTGTTCGATCATATTTAATGTCGGTAGTGCTTTGAGCTGTCGAAAATGAGGCCAGCCGTCTTCATCTACCCTTTCTAATTCGTAATAGCCACTCTTGGCCAACAGGCTACAGACGGCCACATGCATCAGGTCTTGTTTTTGTTCTTTGGTAAACTTTTCTTTGATGTCTCCGAACTCTTGTACGCCGATCAAAAATAAGACCGTCTCCAAGTCGGGTTTCTTGCCAAACCGCTCTACTAATTTGGCCTCTAAATTCCACCAACGCTGCTGCAGGTCGTCTTGTGCTAACATAGCGACAAAGATAAAGCCTGTCGTGCCGAGCGGGTGTTTTATATTTGCCACAAATTGGAACGATGCTCACGTTACAGCAACTAAGGCAAGATCCCGCGCATGTAAAGGCCAGACTGGCCAAAAAGCATTTTGCCCGCGTAGCGTTGGTCGATGCCATCATTGCACTCGATGACCAGCGCAAGAAATTACAATTGGATGGGGATAATCTCCAAGCCAAGATCAACACGCTTTCTAAAGAGATCGGGATGTTGATGGCAAAGGGTCAACGCGAAGAGGCCGAGGCTCGCAAGCAAGAAGTGGCTTCGCTCAAAGCCTCGCTGCAGCCACTGGCCGAGCAGCTGAGCGCTGCCGAAACGCAATTGCATAATGAGTTGGTATTGCTGCCTAATCTGCCGAGCGAAAAAGTTCCCGAAGGCCGCACGCCATCCGATAATGAAGTGGTGCGAGAAGCAGGAGAAATTCCGGTATTGGCCCAGGGGGCTCAAGCCCATTGGGACCTGATTCGCACCTACGACCTGGTCGATTTTGAGGCCGGTGCCAAAATTACCGGAAGCGGATTTCCTCTTTATAAAGGAAAGGGTGCCAAATTACAGCGCGCTTTGATCCAGTATTTTTTAGATGAAAATACGGCAGCCGGGTATACAGAATACCTGCCGCCCTTGATGGTCAATGAGGCCTCTGCCTATGGAACCGGGCAGCTGCCCGATAAAGAGGGGCAGATGTATCATATGCCCCTTGATAATCTATACTTGATTCCCACGTCGGAAGTGCCGGTCACCAATATCTATCGCGATCAATTATTATCGCTGGCCGACCTGCCCGTTAAGATGACGGCTTTCTCTCCTTGCTTTAGAAGAGAGGCCGGCAGTTTTGGGGCCGATGTCCGAGGACTCAACCGGGTGCATCAGTTCGATAAGGTAGAGATCGTTTCTATAGTTGCTCCCGAAACGAGTTATCAGGTATTGGACGAGATGGTGATGCATGTAGAGAAGTTGCTTCGGTCGCTGGAATTGCCCTACCGCATTTTGCGTTTGTGCGGAGGTGACATGAGTTTTGCCTCGGCCCTTACCTACGATTTTGAGGTGTATAGTGCGGCGCAGCAAAAATGGCTCGAGGTTAGTTCGGTCAGCAATTTTGAATCGTTTCAGGCCAATCGGCTTAAGCTTCGCTACAAAGACGAAAAAGGGAAATCACAATTGCTTCATACCCTCAATGGAAGTTCACTGGCCTTACCCCGTATTGTAGCGGCGTTACTCGAGAATAATCAAACGGCAGAGGGAATTCAGTTGCCGGCGGTATTGCATGCTTACATGGGAGCTAATCGCATTATGCGCCCATAGGGGCATGCGATCGTTGCCAGTCCTTTATCTTTTTATTCATGATGCCGAACCAGAGCGGCGGCAGCAGCGCCAATAGCATCATGCCCGGATAGCCCGTGGGCATTTGCGGAGCCTCTTCGTGATGACGAAGTACCTGGTACTTGCGACTGGCTAAATAGTGGTGATCGGAATGACGACTTAATTCAAACAACATCAGTCGGCCTACCACATGGTCACTGTTCCAACTATGTTCAGGCATAGCTCTTTCGTATTGTCCCGAACTGCCCAACTTACGTTGCAGACCATAATGTTCGATGTAGTTGACAGTCTCCAGCATCAAAATGCCCATCAGGGCCGCGCCCCCGAAAGCCAGCAGAACATCCATACCAAAATACCAGCCGATCAAACCGGCAAAGGCTACTTGTAAAAATTGAAACTGAATCATTTCATTATGTAAGGAGAAGGCTGTTCCTTGTTTTTTGCGACAATCGTCGTTGGCAATATGCCAGGCGCTCACATAACTCATGATGATGGTTCGAAAATAGAAGGTATACACCGGCTCTCCGTACCGGGCACTGCTGGGATCGTCGGGGGTGGCCACGCGTTTGTGATGACCTTTGTTATGCTCGGTAAAAAAGTGCATGTACAGCGAGGTCAGCAATAAAGCCTTGGCCAGGGTTTGCTCTAACCGATTTACCCGGTGTCCGAGTTCGTGCGCTACATTGATGCCAAAAATGCCGCAGAGAAGTCCCATGGCAAAGATGCGGCCCAGCCGGTCCGACAGCGTGAGCGAATCGGTAGCCATTCCGTCTAAAAAAATATAGAGCAAGAAATATTGAATGATAACCGTTGCATACAACAGCCAATCGTAGCGACGATCTTGCTTGGCCAACTCTTCTTCGGCGGCACTCATATTTTGGGCATCGGGCTTTATGAACAGCTCAGCGAGGGGTACCAATATCCAAGCCCAGCACATCGGCATCCACACGATCCATCCTTGTCCGGTAAAGGCCATGTAGGCCCCGACAAAGAAGATGAATGGCGATATGTACTTAAAGACCTTCATACATTGATGGACGAACAGACGGAACAATAAAGCTACGAAGAAGATCTGGCGGTAGCAATACGGTAAAGTACAAAGCCCATCAGGGCAAAGCATCCTACACCGAGCCACTTGTATCCCTCGCCCCCCAGTGTTTCTACAATACCGTGCTCTGCATTGACCATGCCTAATTGTTTGTTGACACTATCGATCGAAGAAAGGATCGCTACTAGTACACCAGCCAGTGCACCCCCGGCTACTAGTCCGGTGGCAAACAGATTCCCTTTGCCAAGGTCTTCTTCTTCGGCCGTGAGCACGATATTCTTTTTCTTTTGTCTCCATTCTACCAGACCTCTGATGGCCCCTCCAATAAAAATGGGTAGCGTAGTGGAAAGGGGCAGGTAAATACCGATGGCAAAGCTAAGGGCCTTAATGCCGCAGAGCTCCATCACGATCGCAATAAAGACCCCCACCAGTACGAACTGCCAATCGAGATTGAACGAGAGAATTCCTTTGACCAGTGTGGCCATCAGCGTTCCTTGCGGAGCCGGATATTTATCGGTGCCAATGGCATGTTGGATCCCTTGCGCGGCCATTTCTGCGGTAGGTTGATCAAGTACTTTAATGGTGGCACCAATGGCGATAGAAGACACAATGGCCCCTACAAAAAGCGCAAGCTGTTGATAGCGGGGCGTGGCCCCTACAATATATCCGGTCTTAAGGTCTTGCGAGGTGGCTCCTGCATTGGCAGCGGCAATACAGATCATGCCGCCTACCACCAGCGCCATGGGTTCGTACACATAGCCGGTCCATTTAACAGCAATAAAGATCAGACAGGTGCCCATAAGTGTGGCAATGGTCATTCCCGATATGGGATTATTCGAAGAACCGATCAGCCCCACGATACGAGAAGAGACCGTTACAAAGAAGGCGCCAAAGATGATCACCAATATACCAAGCAACAGTTTACTGCCGATATTACTTCCGGGAATCAGCGTGCTGGGGAGCAGTGCGATCACGGCGATCAATAATAGACTGCCGATGCCCACTACTTTTAATGAGAGATCTTGTTCGGTACGAAGAACAGCGGTGGCCTCGCTGCGGGCGCCCGATTTTTGCAGCGACCCGATACTTCCTTTAAACGATGAGACGATAGTAGGGATGGTTTTGATCAGCGTAATAAATCCACCGGCCGCTACCGCACCGGCTCCGATCTGTCTGATGTATGCTCTGTAAATAGCGGTTGACCAATCGGCAAATCCTTGCGTGGCCGGATCCCATCCACCCGGTCCTCCGGCTGTTTCTACATTACTGAGGTAGCCGAGTTTTACCAGTTGGGCAGCG
>JBJTFT010000192.1:0-3942 GCA_046093525.1 Sphingomonadales bacterium
ACTCAGGTTGAAGCGTCTTTTGTCATTGAGCATACGACCAAAGCGCAGCCTTCTTTTAATCGTCAATTCGAGCGCTTGATCGCCGACTTAAAAAATGGCGAGGCCAAGCAATATCAATTGCATATTTTTTCGGATAGTGCCAAGCAGCTCGAGCGATTGCAATCCATTTTTGATGATCTGTCAGCGGGAGTGGTCTTTCATCCCCATACACAGGCCATTCACGAAGGATTCATTGATCATGATCTAAAATTAATTTGCTATACCGATCACCAGATCTTTCAGCGCTATCACAAATACAAGATCAAGCAGGCTTATAGCAAGAACAAGGCCCTTACCCTTCGCACCCTGCGCGAGTTACAGCCTGGCGATTTTGTGACCCATATCGATCATGGGGTCGGCGTCTTTAGCGGTTTGCAGAAAATAGAGGTCAATGGACGCTGGCAAGAAGCAGTGCGGTTGGTCTACCGAGACTCGGATATCTTGTATGTGAACATCAATAGTCTGCACAAGATCGCCAAGTACTCGGGCAAAGAAGGCACCGTACCCAAGATCAATAAACTTGGCTCCGATGTATGGAATAAACTAAAGGAAAAGACCAAGTCGAAGGTCAAGGAAATTGCCGTCGATCTGATTGGCCTATATGCTCGTCGCAAAGCGCAGCAAGGATTTAGTCACGCTCCCGATAATTACTTGCAGCACGAACTCGAGGCCTCTTTTATATACGAGGATACTCCCGATCAAAGCAAGGCGACGGCCGATGTAAAAAAAGATATGGAGTCTGCCTCGCCCATGGATCGTTTGGTCTGTGGCGATGTGGGGTTTGGAAAGACCGAAGTGGCCATCCGTGCCGCTTTCAAGACCTGTGTGGATGGCAAGCAGGCGGCCGTGTTGGTGCCTACCACCATCCTGGCTTTTCAACATTACAAGACATTTAAGGATCGTTTGAAGGACTTTCCCGTTACCGTCGATTATATAAACCGCTTTAAATAGGCCAAAGAAAAAAATCATACCCAGGCCGTGTTAAAATAGGGTAAGATAGATATTTTAAATTGTAACCATGGTCTGCTGGCCAAAGATGTAAGATTCAAAGACCTGGGATTACTGGTCATAGACGAAGAACAGAAATTCGGGGTGGCTCACAAAGAAAAGATCAAAGAACTGCGTACGGTAGTGGATTGTCTCACCCTTACGGCCACGCCCATTCCGCGCACCTTGCAATTTTCGTTGATGGGCGCACGCGATCTGAGCATCATCAACACACCACCTTCTAATCGGCAGCCCATTCAGACCGAAGTGCTGGTCTATAACGAAGATGCCATACGAGAGGCGATATATTTTGAGTCGGAACGGGGCGGGCAGGTTTTCTTTATTTACAACCGCGTGGCCGGATTGCCCGAAATGGCCGGCATTATTCAGGGGCTCTGTCCTGATCTGCAGGTCGGCTATGCCCATGGACAAATGGAGGGCCACGTGCTCGAGCAACGCATTTTGGATTTTATCGATCGCAAATACGATGTGCTTGTCTGTACCAATATCGTAGAGAGCGGGGTCGATATTCCGAATGTCAATACCATTATCGTCAATAACGCGCATCAATTTGGACTCAGTGACCTGCACCAGTTGCGCGGCCGG
This sequence comes from Sphingomonadales bacterium, assembly GCA_046093525.1. Classification (GTDB taxonomy): domain Bacteria; phylum Bacteroidota; class Bacteroidia; order Chitinophagales; family Chitinophagaceae; genus JJ008. The sequence continues at coordinate 1,633 of JBJTFT010000192.1, forward strand.
GTGGGGCGAAGCAACAAAAAAGCATTTTGTTACCTGCTGGCTCCCCCCATGAGTACACTGCCCAATGATTCTCGAAGAAGGCTGCAAACCCTGGAACAGCATAGCGAGCTGGGCAGTGGTTTTCAGATCGCCATGCGCGACCTCGATATTCGCGGCGCCGGTAATTTACTGGGGGGCGAACAAAGTGGATTTATGGCCGAGATCGGATTTGAGATGTACCAGAAAATTCTCGAGGAGGCCATCCGTGAACTCAAAAGAAATAAATTTAAAGAACTGTTTCAAGAAGAAATTGCTCGCCAAGACGATTTTGTACAGGATTGCACCATCGATACCGACCTCGAGATCCTGATCCCCGACGAATATGTAGAAAGTATTACAGAGCGATTGTCGCTTTACCAGCGGCTGGATAGTTGTGAGACCGATCAGGAGCTTGAGTTGATGCGGTTCGAGATGGTCGATCGTTTCGGTGCTCTGCCCGGTCCGGTAGAAGAACTTTTTATTACCGTGCAGTGTCGAAAATTAGCCGTGCAATTGGGATTTGAAAAGATGAGCCTGAAAGATGAAGTACTGCGTTGCTTTTTTATAAACCGCCCCGACTCACCCTATTTTGAATCGGAGGTCTTTAAAGGAATCATTGCGTTTCTTCAAACGCAGACAAGGCGAGGTCAGCTTAAACAAAACGGCCGTAACTTTTTGCTGGTCGTTACCGAGGTTAGCGGCATGGCCGATGTACACCGCTTCTTGTTCGATATCATGCGGTACCTGCAAAAAAAAGAGGCAACGCTGCAGTAGCCTTGCCTCTTTTATGTTGAAAACGGAAGATTACCAACCTTGTTTGGCTACGCCGGCTTTGATAGCGGCCAATGCCTTCTCTTCTCCCATCAATGTGGTGAGTTTGTTTCCTTTTCCGTCGTTTCCCTGGGCCATATAGGCACCTTTGGCGGTCTTGGTGATGACGGCATCTTGCATTACGACGCCTTTTTCTTTGGTCTTTACATTGTACGCGGTGATTTGTACGTCTGCCATGTTAAAAGATTTTCTTGGTTTAGGGGATGAAGGTACAAGTTCCACGCCAGAGAAAAAAACCATATAAATCGGAGTCTTTTCCCGTGGTTTCATTTCACGCGAGGCTCATATTTACATAGAGCGTTCGTGACATCCTGCGCAGGAAGTAACATCCCTTTAATCATAATCTTATTTATATGAAAAAAATTATATCTGCGATAGTTCTATTATTTCTTCTACAGGGCACCCGGGCACAAGATCAGCGGGGCACTGACCTTGATCATTGTCTGGCTTCCAATCCTGTGGTACAATCCTTGATCAAGCCTTATCTGGAGCAATTTTTATTACTCGATGCACAACTCGAGTCAGATGTGCAGGCCTTGATCGAGAGTGAGCGAATCAGCAACCAGGGAGGGGTCCTTTTTTTTAAAGACCTCGCTGCCGTGGTGCGCACGGCCGAGTCGTTACAGGAGTTGGACCAGCGTTACGATGATTTTTTTGCCACTGCGGCTCGTGCGCTGGCTAGCCGCTTTGCCGCCGAGGGGCTTTGCAATAGGTCTTTGGATGCGGAGGTCTATCGGGAGGCCGTGCTGGACTATCTCGAGCTGGAGGTGTTTCGCCCAAAAGATGACAGGGCGAGTGTCTTTTTTGCCAAGCAACTTGAATTCGAGTCGGTACGGGTGATGATGAATGCGATAGAAAAAGAATGGCTGACTACGTCCGGCAATGAGTTGGCGGGAGACTATCCGGGATTCGATCAGCCGGTGAATGAGGAATTCTACTGGCCCTTGCTCAATCGAGAGTTCGACCTTCGATTGATCGACCCCGAACCGGCCTTGCAGCAAATGACCTTTGCGAAGCAGGATAATCAAAAGTTCAAGGAAATCTTACAGTTTATTTTCGATAACTGGACCGAGATCAAGGGCATCTTGGACTGGCTCAACAACAATTTATTTTACGATTGCAAACCATCGGTCACGGCACGTATCCGAAAAGATAAGGACCCGGTTCCAGCGGCACTTTCCCCCTCGGTCCAACGGCAATATCGTTACGCTGTCTCTCAAAACGGGGTGCTGATGGATGGAAAGAGTACCCGCACGCGTATAAAGGCGAGCCTGAAGTTATACAAGAAGCGTCCTATTGGGTGGGCGCGCGACAAGATTTCAACAGCAGGGATCAACTACTGCTCTTTGCAATGGAACGCTTGTGAACAAATTCCATGGCCGGCGAACGGGGTTCCCTTTTTTCAGATGGCCAACCACCAGTCCTTTAAGACAAAACTCAATCAACAACATCCTCATGCAC
>JBJTFT010000193.1:0-2633 GCA_046093525.1 Sphingomonadales bacterium
CATCCAAAGAGATCTTTCTCGATTTTTTTAAAGAACCGCTACAAAGCGAAAGAAGAAAGCACCCGGGAATTTATCATGTAGAGTACCTGCAGGAGGGCGACCGAAGAGTGCAGATTATTCTACTCGATAATCGTACGTTTCGCCATGATGTCTTGTTCTATGACTCTACGGCGGTACTGCCGCGTAAAAAATATTTTTATCCGCTCGATTATAAACCGCATACGAGCAAAGACAGTACATTGTTGGGAGAGCAGCAATGGCAATGGCTCGAGGAGCAGCTGCGCCAACCGGCCGATCTGCGGCTTATCTGCAGCGGCTCTCAGTTTGGTATTGAGTTCAACGGTTACGAGGCCTGGGCCAATTTTCCTCACGAGCAAGAGCGACTTTGTCGGTTGATTCGTGATACGCGCGCCGAGGGGGTACTGTTTTTAACGGGCGATGTACACTATGGCGAGATCTCAAGATTGCGTTCGCCGGGACTGTATCCGCTCTATGATATTACCTCGAGTGGCATTACCTCGGTATGGGATTTTGCCACCCCTAATCGTAATCGCATTGAGGGTCCGGTAATGGAAAATAATATCGGATTGATTACGATCCGCTGGCAAAAAGATCCGGTTATTGAGTTAGAGCTGATCGACGAAATGAATAATTCTCGTAGTTCTTATACGCTCAAGCGCAGTCAACTTACGTTTATGTCCAATCCTGTTATTGCCCATCGAGGCGCCTTTAAGAAAAATGGATTCCCCGAAAACTCCATCGCTTCGCTGCGCGAGGCCATTCGTCTTAATTGTGCGGGCTCTGAATTTGATGTGCGCATGACGGCCGATAGCGTGCTGGTGGTCAATCACGATGCGCATTACCAGGGCATGCTTATCGAAGCTACTCCGTATGCAGTACTGTCCAAACAGCCGCTCTCTAACGGAGAAATACTGCCGACCTTATCATCCTATTTAAAAGCGGGTCAACAAGACAAACCCAGCACGCGCTTGATTCTGGAAATAAAACCCACCGATACCAAGACGGCCGAACGACGCGATCTGATTGCCCGATCGGTGCTCCGGGCCGTACAAGAGGCGGGGGTAGAGGGTTACACCGAGTATATCAGTTTCGATTATGACCAGCTGCTTGTTTTAAAGCAGCGTCAGAACAATGCCAAGGCGCATTACCTGAACGGCGACCGCTCGCCCGAACAGGTCGCAAAGGATGGTATCGACGGGATCGACTATAATTTTTCGGTCTTTCAAAAAAATCCCGATTGGATCGCACAGGCTAAGCGGCTAAAACTGGTCTTGAACGCCTGGACGGTAAACGATATGGCCATGTTGGACTGGTTTTTAGAGCAGGGGTTTGACTTTATTACTACCAATGAGCCTGAACTGCTCTTTGAAAGGGTCAAATAGGGGGTTCAATTTTTTTTGGCAAAAAGGCCCGATTAGCTTACTTTTGTACCTGTATCGAAGTAGGAAGGGAACGGAATCGTTCCCTTCTTCTTTTTACCTATGGATCAGATAGCATTGATAACCAATCTACAAGAGCGTGCGGCCGCCCTGATCGGGGCCGAAAAAGACCTTTTTGTGGTAGAGGTGCGAATAAAGCCGACCAACAATGTTAAGATCTATATTGATGGAGATCAAGGAGTTAGTGTTGATAAATTAGTTTCATATAACCGAAAGCTGTATCGACAGCTCGAAGAAGAGGGTATGTTTCCGAACGGAGATTTTTCGCTGGAGCTCTCTTCGCCTGGGTTGGATGAGCCGCTAAAACTGCACCGCCAATATGTAAAAAACATCGGCCGGCCTGTCGAAGTGATCTTGGTCGACGGAACAAAAAAAGAGGGGGTGTTGCAGGTGGTCGGAGATGCCCAGATCGAGTTGACAGAAACCAAAGGAAAAGGGAAAAAGATGGAGACACATACCCATGTGATCGCCTTCTCGGAAATAAAAGCGACAAAAATTCAAATTAAATTTTAAAACAGAAACGGATCAAAAATTTGCCTTATGTCCAGTATTAACTTAATTGATGCTTTCCAGGACTTCAAAGACGCGGAAAACATTGACCGGCCCACGATGATGAAAGTGGTAGAAGATGTATTCAAGACCTTGCTTAGAAAGAAATACGGTAACGACGAAAACTTCGACGTTATCGTCAATGCCGAAAAAGGTGACCTCGAGATCATTCGTCGGCGGATGATCGTTGAGGACGGCGAGGTAGAGGATCCGTTGGCGCAAGTGGCTTACAGCGAAGCGGCCAAGATCGAACCTGACTTTGAAGTGGGCGAAGAACTCTACGAAGAGATCGACCTGCTCGATTTCGGTCGTCGTGCCATTTTAGCGGCCAAGCAAACCCTGGCCAGCCGCATCAGCGACCTCAAGAAAAATGCACTGGCTAAAAAATACGGCGATCGTGTTGGCGATATCATTAGCGCCGAAGTATACCAGGTCTGGAAAAAAGAGATCTTACTGCTCGACGAAGAGGGCAACGAACTGATCCTTCCTAAGAGCGAGCAGATTCCACAAGATTATTTTAAGAAGGGCGAAAGCATTCGCGCTGTGATCAGACGCGTAGACATGAAGAACAATAATCCTGTCATCATCTTATCTCGTACGGCCCCCGAATTTTTGGCCAAGTTG
>JBJTFT010000194.1:0-3593 GCA_046093525.1 Sphingomonadales bacterium
GCACTTCATTATCAGCAGCAGATGGACGCCTTACTTGGCTGATCATTGGCGTTACTATTCTAGTCATTTTTCTCTCTCCCACCGCGCCTCGACCGAAGGTGATCGCCTTGGTCGCGAACGCAGCCCTTTTGTTACCTTTGCCTTTCAAATCTATTTGCCATGGCCGTTCGAACCGACCTCTTTCAGCATCCCGATTATTTTGCGCTTGATGAACTGCTGACCGAAGAGCATAAATTAGTCCGAGACTCAGTTCGTAATTATGTAAAGAAAGAGATATCCCCCATCATAGAAGACTATGCACAACGGGCCGAATTTCCGGAGCAGATCGTGTCCCAGCTGGGAGAGATGGGTTGTTTTGGGCCTACCGTTCCTACCGAGTATGGTGGCGGAGGGCTCGATTATATTTCTTACGGATTGATGATGCAAGAGCTGGAAAGAGGGGATAGCGGGGTTCGCTCTACAGCCTCCGTGCAGGGATCGTTGGTGATGTTCCCTATATACGCTTACGGAAGCGAGGAGCAGAAAAGAAAATTCTTACCCAAACTGGCCAGCGGTGAATGGTTAGGATGTTTTGGCCTGACCGAGCCAAACCATGGCAGCGATCCGGGTAGTATGCTCACGAATTTTAAAGTCGATGGTGACCATGTGATATTGAATGGTGCTAAAATGTGGATCAGTAATTCACCCTTTGCACAGGTAGCCGTTGTGTGGGCCAAAGACGAAGCCGGCGAAGTCCATGGCTTGATCGTGGAAAGAGGGATGGAAGGATTTAGTACACCCACCACCCATGGCAAGTGGAGTCTGCGGGCCTCGGCCACCGGAGAACTAGTGTTCGACAATGTACGCGTGCCCCGGCACAATATTTTACCGGGCGTAAAGGGATTGCGCGGGCCGTTGAGTTGTCTGACCAAGGCCCGTTATGGTATCGCCTGGGGTGCATTGGGAGCAGCCATGGATTGTTACGATACGGCCCTTCGCTACGCCAAGGAAAGAGAGCAATTCGGAAGACCCATTGCCGGTTTTCAGCTACAACAAAAGAAGCTGGCCGAGATGCTCACGGAGATCACCAAGGCCCAGCTGATGGTTTGGCGATTGGGGGTTTTGATGAACGAGAAAAAAGTTACGCCGCAACAAGTGAGTATGGCCAAGCGCAATTCCTGCGAGATCGCTACGCAGATCTGTCGCGATGCCCGTCAGATCTTGGGGGGAATGGGGATCACCGGAGAGTACTCCATCATGCGCCATATGATGAATCTGGAGAGTGTCATTACCTATGAGGGCACCCACGACATTCACTTGTTGATCACCGGTATGGATATTACGGGACTCAATGCCTTTAAATAGGTCGAATGCGAATTTACCTGATCGGTTTTATGGGAGCCGGAAAGTCGTACTGGGGGCCTCGATTAGCCCAAGAAGCGGGTCTGCGTTTTTATGATCTGGATCGGGAGATCGAAGAAAGTCAAGCGCTGACCATCGATCAGTTGTTCACGCTAAAGGGCGAGGAGTCTTTTCGAGCCCTGGAAAAAGATCAGCTGCATTCGCTTACTGAAGGGCATGCCGATTTTGTAATGGCCTGTGGGGGAGGTACTCCCTGCTTCTTGAATAACATTGAATACATGAAACGATCGGGTAAGGTGGTATGGATCAACCCGGCCATAGAAGTGCTTGCAAAACGCCTGTGGAGCGAGCGTATGCACCGTCCGCTGCTGCGATCGGTCTCGGAAACCGAGCTTGTTGACTTTATCTATAAAAAGATGGCCGATCGCCGTCTTTATTATGAACAGGCCGATATAAAGATCGACGAGGAGTCCGTTGATGTGTCGGCCCTTTTAACCTCTATTCATCATGTATAAGTTTTTTGGAGTTGCCGGAGCGTTCTTTATGGCCCTGGGTGTATTGGCAGGGGCTTTCGGGTCGCACGGGTTACAAAAGATCACCACCGATGTCGCTGTGATAGAAACGTATAAGACGGCCGTACAATATTTGCTTTTACACGGATTGGCGCTGTTGGTCATTTGGTCTGCTAGCGATCGGTTTACCCCTAAGCATTATATGTGGATCTCCACTTGTTTTGTAGATGGTATCGTACTTTTTTCCGGCTCGCTGTTCGTTATCACGGCCGGTAAAATTTTCTCCTTTTCTTTTCCCTGGTTAGTATTCTTGACGCCGATTGGCGGTTTGCATTTCGTGGCAGGATGGATATTGCTGGGTTGGAGTCTTATTGGCAAACAGAGAAACTGATTATATTTGTAAGGATGGCCAATAAGCTTCGTAATACCTCTGCCAAAACCGAATCTGCCGCCAAACCTGCCGCAAAAGATCTCCGAGATTTTACTGCCGAGAAAGAGGCCCCATTGGATTGGGTCGCATTGGCGCGCGATGAGCGTACGCTTAAGATTGTAGGGGTTGTTTTTTTGGTCCTGTCCGTTTTTCTGTTCATCTCTTTTGCATCGTACCTCTTTACGTGGAAGCAAGACCAGGCTATTGCCCAGCAGGGTTTTTCGGCTCTTCTCTACGAAGAAAAGCCGGCGCTCAATTGGCTGGGGCGGTTGGGTGCCGTGGTTTCTCATTTTTTCTTTTTCAAGGCCTTTGGCATCGCCTCTTTTTTGGTCTGCACCTTCTTTTTCGTGGTGGGCGTTAATTTATTGTTTCGGCAAAAAGTGTTTTCCATTTGGCGAAATCTTAAATATGTTACCATTGGTACGACCGTTTTGTCCGTATCGATGTCCTATCTTTTTTCAAAAAGTGCCTTTGCCTTTGGGGGTGGGGTTGGAAATCTCTTGGCACGTGAACTTGAAGGTGCATTGGGTTTTATTGGGGCGGGGGCCGCGCTGCTCTTGATGGCCACGGTCTACGTTATCTGGCAATTCAACCCGCGGTTTACCATTCCAAAAAGAAAACCTGCATCTTTGGAGATCGACCTATCCGATGTTGGTGCCGCCGCTGGTGCTGCGGATGGTACCACTGACGAAGCGGCGGTGGTCGAACAAGAGGGAATGATACTTCAGGAATCGGATGATAAGAATGAAGAGATCAAACCGCTCGCCTCTACTTTTGTACCCCCTGTTACGGGGCAAACTATCAACGATCTGTATGCGGCGGGTGCCATTCAATATCATGAGCCTGCGGTAGCCGATGAAGCAGTGACGCAGCCGTCTTTCGAAGAAACATTGCCGTTGTCACAAGAGACGCCCTCTATCGAACCATTCGAGCCAACCCCTGTGGCAGGCGGTCCAATTGAGCTGCCGCTCGAAACAACGCCCATAGCAGAGTCCGACAATGCCATCGAGTCCGAGCAGGTAGTGGAGAAGACACCTTCGGTCGAAGGCGATCTGGAACTGGAGATAAAGACCACTCCGCTAGACGCTGCGATCGAGGAGGAAGTGGTCCCCGAGAATCTTCCGCCGTATGAACCCACCCTCGATCTTAGCAATTATAAATATCCTTCTCTTACTTTATTGGAGCAGCACGGTTCAGATAAGATCGTACAAGACAACAACGATCTGGAAAATCAAAAGAACCAGATCATCAATACGCTTCGTAATTACGCCATCGAGATCCAAAAGATCAGTGCCACGATCGGACCAACG
>JBJTFT010000195.1:0-6242 GCA_046093525.1 Sphingomonadales bacterium
TTTCCAACCAAGAGACCGACAGTATCGACTTCTTGCAAGATTTCAAGACCAGCTTTTTGGCCGAGGAGATCTATGTGTACACACCCAAGGGTGACGTTAAGATGTTGCCCGTGGGTTCTACGGCACTCGACTTTGCCTTTAGTGTACATAGCGCGATCGGTACAAAGACCATTGGCGCCAAAGTCAATCATAAGCTGGTACCCATCAGCTACCGGCTTCAAAGTGGCGATCAGGTAGAGATCATCACCAGCAATAAGCAAAAGCCCTCCGACGACTGGCTGAGTTTTGTGGTCACTTCCAAGGCGAAGGGTCGGATTCGTGATGCCCTGCGCGAAGAAAAAAGAAAGGTGGCCGACGAGGGAAAATATGTGGTGCAGCGAAAGTTAGAGGGCATGGGGGCTGCTGTCTCTGCGCATAATATCGATGAGTTGGTCAATTGGTATAAGCTGGGCAATCACCTTGACTTTTATTACCAGGTAGCTGTAAAGGGGATCGATCTCAAAGAGCTGAGGGAATTTAAGGTATTGGGCGATCGTATCGAAGCTCCCCGACCCATCAAGACCACTCCTTTGCCTGATCGTCCTGATATTGTTCCCCACCATTTGATGCCCCGCAAGGATGCCGAACTGATCATCTTCGGAGAACGAAGCGACAAGATCGTTTACAACCTGGCCAATTGTTGTAAGCCTATTCCGGGCGATGATGTATTTGGTTTTGTGACCACCGGTAAAGGACTTACTATTCACCGCACCACCTGCCCTAATGCCGCCAAGTTACTGGCGCACTATGGACACCGCGTGGTCAAGACCAAGTGGGCCAAGAATAAGGAGATCTCTTTTTTGACAGGTATCAAGATCGTGGGCATCGACGATGTGGGGATGGTCAGCAAGATCACGAATCTGATCTCCGGAGAGCTCAAGATCAATATCGCGGCCATTACCATCGAAGCCAAGGAAGGGATCTTTATGGGAAATATTCGGCTGTACGTGCACGATAAAGAAGAGCTAGAAGCGCTTGTTACCGCGTTACACCAGGTAACGGGTGTAGAGTCGGTGGAGCGCGACGATATGGAGGATATTCCGGCCTGAATTTCTTATCTTTCCTCTTCATTATGACCAAGCATAGCAGTAGAGGGCTTTTCACATTGGCGCTGTTACTGGGGCTGTCATCGACAGGCCTGTTGGCACAGCTATGTATCCCGACCGGTATTCAGAATACGAGTGTCAATCTGCCTTGCAACCAACTTTGCACCAACCTGGTCTTTCAGGTTCCGCACATCAAATCGACCAGTGATTATGTGTTGCGCACGATCCCTTTTGGCCCACTTCCTTATTTGAGTGCCTCGGGTACGCAAGACATAACGCTTTATTGTGACGATGTATTTGGTCTGAAATTCGCGCTCCCCTTTCCGTTTCGATTCTATGATTCGTTATTCAGTAAGGTGGTCGTAGGATCGAATGGGTTGCTCACTTTCGATACGACCAATTCAAGCCTGTACAACACCTACGTCATCACCAATGCGATCCCGTCCGCCTCGTATGCCCGCGCGGCCATCATGATCGCCTACTCAGATCTTGATCCTAGGCCCCGCGATCCGCTCATCACCTGCCCAGATGCCAACGCAAGTCTGCCTGATCGCAAGATAGAATGGCGCGTAGAGGGGACCTACCCTTGCAGAAGGTTCGTGGTGAGTTATTACAACATCGGCACCTTCGGCAGGCCGAATACGACTGCCATGAACAACCTTCAGATCATCCTTTACGAATCTACAGGCATCATTGATTTTTATTTGGCCAACCGGACCACCAACTCCAGCACCAACGCTGGTCGCGCCATCTTGGGTATTCAGGACTGGCTTCGCGCCCGGTCCGTTTCGCATCCAACGCGCAATGCCACCATTTGGAATCCGGGTGCCATCAACGAGGGGTGGCGGTTTATTCCCAACGGATCTACTTCTTACTATCATTCCGCTCAATTATTGGATATGTCGGGGACCGTTGTGGCGACTGCCGACACGACCACCACTACTTCGGGCTTGTTGGATCTGCGATTCACCAATTTTTGCCCGTCTGCCGGCGCTAACCAGTATGTCGTCAAAACGATATTTAACAGCAACGATGCGATCGCAACCCAATTGATCTCGCTCGATACCTTTTCCGTTACTCGCAACAATAGTCTGAATGCCACTACTACCAGCAATAATCCTAGCTGTGGGCTTAACAATGGTTCCTTAACAGCGTCGGTACCTGCAGGGGTAGGCGTACCGCCCTACACCTATTCCATCAATGGAGGAACTGCTACCACCATTTCTTCTACCACCTACACGTTCGCGAATCTTGCTGCCGGAACATATAGCGTTGCCGTGGCCGATGCATCGGGCGGTTGTGTGAGTACGCTGAGTTCAACCTTAGTATCGGTAGGGGCCTTGCAAGCTACATTGGCTACGGCCCCCACCGCTTGTACTGGTGTAAATAACGGTACCATAACTATCAGTGGGGTGCCGGGGGCAGGCCCGCATCGTTTTCAACTCGATGCCAATACGCCGGTAGTAGGAACGCTTCCTTTTACGTTTACGAATGTTACCGCCGGCAATCACACGGTGATCGTTACCGATCAGGCCTCGAATTGCAGTACGGGCGCTCTTACCGTCAACATAGCGCAGGGGGCTGGTGTTAATGCTTCTGCCGCGCTCACGGCTACCTCTTGTCCAACGGTCAATAACGGTAGTGCCACCATAACAGTCAACACCGGAACGGCTCCTTTTCGCTATGCTATCGATGGAGGTGCTCCCACGGCCCCGACGGCTGCTGCCACCTATACGTTTAACGGTCTCTCGTCTGGAAGCCATGCTGTGGTCGTGACCGACGCACTGGGATGTTCCCGAACACTTAACGTGTTTGTTACGGCAGGTCCTCCATTATTGGCAGGTGCTGCGCCCACGGCTACTACCTGTGAGGGGGCCGTTAATGGAAATCTTGTGATTACACCCTTTAGTGGTTCGGCGCCATTTACCTTTTCTTTAGACGGAGGAAATTTTATTACGGGCACTGCTCCTTACACGTTCAATAATGTGGCCGCGGGTGTACATACCGTCATCGTGCGAGATGCGCTCGGCTGCCAGAGCAATGCGGTACCTGTAACCGTAGCGGCCGGACCACCGCTCATCACGACGGCCACTTCCACGCCTGCTCTTTGCAATGCAGGTAATACGGGTACCATAACAGTGGCTCCCCCTACCTTAGGGCAGGCCCCCTACGAATACTCACTCGATGGAATTAGCTGGCAGACCACGAATCAGTTCGGCGGACTTACCGCAGGCACCTATACCATTCGGTTCAGAGAGGTCAATGGTTGTCTGGGTACTACTTCGCTCGATATTTCGGAACCGACCGCTATGACACTATCCACAACAACGGTTCCGGTAATTTGCAATGGGCAGTCCAATGGGCAACTCAGCATAGCGGCAACCGGCGGTATAGCGCCCTATCAGTATAGTGTCAACGGAGGGGCCAATTGGCAAACAGCCAATTCGTTTTCGCTGGCCGCAGGCAGCTACACACTTACCATCAAAGATGCCAACAACTGCACGCGTACCCTACCGGTAGTGTTGACCGAACCGCCTTTGTTGGGGGGGGCGCTGACCACCACCAACGCCAGTTGCAACGGGGGCAACGATGGAACCCTTACCCTGACACCCTCGGGAGGTAACGGCACCTATAGTTATTCACGCGACGGAGGTATCAACTGGCAAACAGCAAATAGTTTTAGTTTGGCGCCCGGTACATATACGATCACCATCAAAGATCAACTCAATTGCGTCTATCAGTTGCCAGCTGTGGTGGGACTCACCAACGATCTTACCGTAACTCCGCAAGCCGATGTAACGATTTGCGAAAGCAAGTCTACACAACTGCAGGTCGTGTCGAATGCCCTGCAATACGATTGGACACCGGCCTCCGGCTTGTCGGCTGTGAACATTGCTAATCCCGTGGCTTCTCCCCGTGTTACCACGCAGTACATCGTAGCGCTCACCTTGGGCCGTTGCGTGTCGCGCGATACGGTATTGGTTACGGTTAATCCTGCTCCAATACCCAATGCAGGCTCCGATATTTTTATTTGCTATGGACAATCCGCCACACTTAATGGTAGCGGAGGTACGGTATATCGGTGGTCGCCCACTACCTACCTGAATAATCCGGCGCTTCCCAATGCCATCTCCACACCCGATCGAAACATCTATTACGTGCTCTCAGTTCTCTCCGATGCCAACGGATGTGCCGCGTTGGTTACCGATACCGTAGCCATCGATGTAACCCCACCCATACAAGTACGCACCTTTCCGGCCGATACGATCGGATATCCCGGCGATCAGTTTCAGTTGCTGGCCGTTCCTAACGACCCCGATGTAACTACCTATTTATGGACGCCTTCGGTAGGCTTGAGTAACGCGGGAGTCGCCAGTCCTACGGTTACCATCGGATCTATTGGGGCAGATGTACGCTACAAAGTGGTCGCTTCTACAGTGGCCGGATGTAAGGGAGAGGCCTATGTGAATGTTCGCGTTTATAAAGGCCCCGATATCTATGTGCCTACAGGGTTTACGCCCAACGGAGATGGCAAGAACGATAGGTTTACGCCTTTTCCTGTCGGAATGAAGCGTTACAATTACTTCCGGATCTTTAATCGGTGGGGTCAGTTGGTCTTTCAGACGAGTCGACTCAATGATGGATGGGATGGCACCATCGGTGGCCAGTTGCAGCCGGAGGGTATCTACGTGTGGATGATAGAGGGACTCACGAAAGACGACCGGGTGATCACGAAAAAAGGAACGATAATGCTGATCAAATAGACCTATTTTTGCCCGTCTTATTACAACACGTATGGTGGATGTTATTCTAGGTCTCCAATGGGGAGACGAAGGAAAAGGAAAGATCGTCGATTACTTTGCAAAGGACTATCAGGTAGTAGCCCGGTTTCAGGGAGGTCCTAACGCAGGCCATACGTTGTATGTGCAAGATAAAAAGCTGGTGTTGCACCAAATCCCCTCGGGTATTTTTCATCCCGGTATTATCAATTTGATCGGTAACGGGGTAGTGCTCGATCCTGTTACCTTAAAACGGGAGTGCGAGAGCGTAGTACCATTCGGGGTGGACCTCAAAAAAAATCTCTTTATTGCCGACCGCACGCATTTGATATTGCCCACGCACCGTGCGCTCGACAAAGCGGCCGAGCTCTCGAAAGGAAACCAGAAGATAGGATCCACATTAAAAGGGATCGGTCCGGCTTACATGGATAAGACAGGACGTAACGGATTGCGTGTCGGTGATCTGCTCGATAAGAGTTTTACCACCCAATACATCAAGCTGCGGTTAAAGCACCAACGCTTGCTCGACAGCTTCGGTTTTCAAGAAGATATCAGCGCCTGGGAAGAGGAGTTCTTTACAGCGCTGGAATTTTTGCGCACACTCAACATTGTCAATGGAGAGTATTTTATCAACCAACAGTTGCAAGCCGGCAAGCGCGTTTTGGCCGAAGGGGCGCAAGGTAGCATGCTCGATATCGATTTTGGCACCTTTCCATTCGTGACCTCCTCTAATACCATATCAGCGGGTGTATGTAACGGACTGGGAGTTGCTCCACGTACCATCAACGAAGTGATCGGTGTTACAAAAGCCTACTGCACGCGTGTTGGCGGCGGTCCTTTTCCTACCGAGCTCAACGATGCCACCGGTGAGGAGCTCCGAAAGATCGGCAATGAGTTTGGGGCAACTACGGGTCGTCCGCGCAGATGCGGTTGGATCGATCTGGTCGCCTTACGCTACGCCTGCATGATCAATGGGGTCACCCAGCTGGTCATGACCAAAGCTGATGTGCTCGATTCGTTCAGCACCCTTTCGGTATGTACCGCCTATACGGTAGGAGGTGTCGATACCTGCGAGATGCCCTATCAGTTAGAACGGAGCCAGCCAGAGGCCATACTACAAGATTTTTCGGGATGGAATACTGCGACCGATCAGTGCAAGCGCTACGACGAGCTTCCTGATTCCATGAAGCAGTACGTTAATTTCATAAATGGATACTTGGGCGTAAACGTGCGCTATATCTCGAATGGACCCGGGCGCGACCAGTTGGTCGTTGTGCCGTGATAGTCAAATGGTCTTACATCAAAAAAATGTTTTTAAAATTTGGCGGTTTAAAAACTTCGCCGAAAATTTACACTACTAATCCGGTTCAGCTATGGC
>JBJTFT010000196.1:0-6494 GCA_046093525.1 Sphingomonadales bacterium
GATCGGATGCGGCACGCTGCCCTCGCAGTTCCGGGGGGGAGGGGCACAAATAAAAAAGTCCTGGCTCGCTTCGCGAACCCCGTATTTTTATTTTTGCGCTTGCTCAAACCAACCCCCCTTCGGCGGACCGGCTTGCCCCGCCGCCAAATAAAAAATCCCGCACTTAGTGCAGGACTTTTTTATTCGTGCCCGAGATCGGAATCGAACCGATACACCATTGCTGGCGGCAGATTTTGAGTCTGCTGCGTCTACCAGTTTCGCCACCCGGGCAGCAGGAGAGCAAAGGTACATAAATCAGCGAAAGGGGCAAAGAGTAAGCTGGTTAAAGCCGTAACCGGGCTGGGCAGTTGGCCTGTAGTTACAGCGAGACTAGACTTTCCCGAATACGCTTCAGATATTTTTTTTGAAAATAGTATTCTTTAGCCAGTAGTAGATCGGCCTCGGTGCTAAAACCATCCTGGTAATGTTCTATAACCTCACTAACGGGGGCGTATAGCTGGTCTTCGAGTGTTTGTAAGCGTACTTGAAGTGAGGGTAGATGATCGGCATCCCGTTCGGTGATGGCTTCGTTGATCTCCATCATCTCCATCAAAAAATCAGCATCCAGTTGATATTTTTCGTTTTCGGCCAGCAATCCCTTGAGGCGTAAAACATAGGCTAGGGTCTCTTCGGGTTGTTGAAAGATCTTCCAGGCGTTATTGACCTGTGCAATTTTTTCCAGCGCTTCTTCTTGTGCCTCGGGTGTTTCGTTAGTAAAAAAATCGGGGTGATAACGGCGACTCAGTTCCATGAATTTACCTCGTAGGGCATGGGTATCTACTCGAAGCTGAACCGGTATCTCAAAGAGTTCAAAATAGTTCATATTCAAAACCGCTTAAATCGGGTTAATTTCGCGGCTGATTGCAAAGGTATGCCTATGATCAGGATCGGATTGTTGCGGGAGGGAAAAAATCCACCCGATAGTCGGGTTGCACTTACTCCGGCGCAGTGCAAGTGGCTTCAAAAGAATTTTGAACAGGTGCAGATAGTTGCACAGCCTTCTGCCGCTCGCTGTTTTAGCGATCAGGAGTATCTCAGGGCCGGAGTAGCCGTGCAAGAGGATCTCACCGGCTGTGAATATATATTTGGGATCAAAGAGGTGCCTATCGCCCAGTTGATCGACGGTAAGACCTATTTGTTTTTTTCACATACCAAAAAGCTGCAACCCTACAATCAGGATCTTTTTAGGGCCGTGCTACAGAAGCGTATCCGGCTTATCGATTACGAGTGCCTGGAACACGAGGATGGGCAGCGGATCATCGGTTTTGGTTTTTTTGCGGGGGTAGTCGGGGCCCACAATGGAATGATGGCCTATGGAAAAAGAACCGGAACCTTTAGCTTAAATAGGGTTTATAAGCAACGTAGCTTCAGGGAGTTAATTCATACCTATTTCGGTTTAAAAATTCCTCCGGTCAAAATTGCGGTTACCGGATCTGGCAGGGTGGCCCATGGTATAGTAGAGGTGATGAACCTAATGGGTATCCACGAAGTGGAGCCCGGTGACTATCTCAAAAGGCAGTATACCTATCCTGTTTACACGCATATAAAGGGTGCCGATCTCTTTCAAAACAAGATCACGGGCGGTTACGACAGAGAGGAGTTTCATGCGCACCACGATCGTTATACGACCCGATTTAAGCCTTATGCCCATGAAACCGATATCCTGATGAACGGCATTTATTGGGAGCAGGGTATGGAGCGCCTCTTCGAAAAAGAAGATGTGAGCGACCCTCGGTTCAGGATCGTGATCATCGCCGATATCAGTGACGACGCCAATGGATCGGTTCCCATCAATCTGGGTGATCAAAGCATTGAG
The DNA here is from genome assembly GCA_046093525.1 of Sphingomonadales bacterium. GTDB lineage: Bacteria > Bacteroidota > Bacteroidia > Chitinophagales > Chitinophagaceae > JJ008. The sequence continues at coordinate 1,856 of JBJTFT010000196.1, forward strand.
GACCCGCTCTACGGCGTTGATCGAACAACCTTTAGTAAAACAGCTCCTTATTTGACCGGGTCTATCGATGTGATGGCTGTTGGTAATTTGCCTAATGAACTCCCACGCGATGCCAGTCGGTATTTCGGAGAGCAGCTTATCAAATATATTTTAGAGGATCTTTTTAAGGGGGGCTCTCCGCTGATCGAAAAAGCGACGCTAACCGATAACGGACAGTTATTGCCGCATTACGAGTACATGCGCCAGTATGCGGGTCTGGACTGATCTTATAAGGCCAGGTAATAGTCCTTCAATAATTCGGTAAAACGGCTACTGTAGCTGCCGTTCGGGTTGGTCATACAAATCTCTTTTACATGGGTCGGTTCGGATATGCCATTTGCTCTCAGCTCTCGCGGGTGGGACGAGCTCTCTTTTCGTCTGCCCGCTAGTAATAGTCGGTGGGGTGGATGTTCAGGAGTCGATTTGACGCTGATCTTTTCTACAATGCTCAGCGCAGCTAGGTGCATCATTTCCGTTGCGGCTGGTTCTCTTCGCGTGGGCAATAACAGAAAAAAATAGCCATGGCTTTGCAGGTGTCGGGTAATGAAAGAGAGTAGTTGAGCTAATGTGAGTGTATCATCATGAAAGGCCCAGTTTCTTTTTGGTGCATTGGCTTTTAGGTCATCTTGATAGAAGGGCGGATTGCTTACGATGATGTGGTACGGGGATGCGGGTAAAAAAGTAGTGGCATCTGCCCTAATAACTTTTAGTTGCTCGCTGGCGCCTGCTTTCAAGATATTTTGTCTGGCCTGCTCGGCTGCCAGGGGATCTATCTCGAGGGCCTCGGTACTGCAGTATGGATTTTTTTGATGAATCATTAACGAAAGAAGACCAGTGCCTGTTCCTACATCGGCCATTCGGCACAGGCCATCAGCGTGGCTGATGGGTGTGGTGATCTTCTGTTGAATAAAGCTGCTGACCCAGGCACCGAACAAACAGGCATCGGTAGATACTTTCATGGCACACTGGTCTTGCCAAATGGTAAACTGTTTGAACGAAAAATAGTCGTTGGCCATAAAAAGTTACCAGCTGGCTTTGGCAGTGGAGCGAAGATCGAGAGGAGCGAATTGTTTGGCTAGATATTTATGATATCCTGTAATGGCTATCATAGCTGCGTTGTCTGTGCAATAGGCAAGCGAAGGGATCGTACAGGTATAGTGGTATCGATCGGCCATTTCGGTGATGCCTTTTCGTAATCCACTGTTGGCCGAGACACCACCGGCCAAGGCTATATTTATGATGCTAGTCAGTACCACGGCCTTCTTTAGTTTATGTAGCAAGATTGATACGATACGTTGCTGAATGGAGGCGCATAGATCTGATAAATTCTCCTCTATAAAAGCGCGCTGTTCTTCGGGGGTGGCGATCAGCTCGGGATGATAGGCATGGCTTTTACCGGCATTTTGCAAAAAGTAGAGAATGGATGTTTTTAATCCGCTAAAACTAAAATCAAGATCAGCGATCTGAGGTTCCGGAAATACAAAGCGATCGGCGCGTCCTGTTCTCGCATACTGGTCGATCAGCGGACCACCCGGGTAGGGCAGACCCAGCAACTTGGCGGTCTTATCAAAAGCTTCACCGGCCGCATCATCGATGGTCTCTCCGATCACTTCCATGCGCGTGGGGCTTTCGCACTTGACCAATTGCGTATGTCCGCCACTGACGGTCAGGCATAGAAACGGAAAAGAAAGCTGGGGGTGCTCGATCACATGAGCTAGCACATGCGCTTGCATGTGATGTACAGCGATCAGCGGTTTGCCTAGCGAGAGTGCCAGCGACTTGGCGAATTGACCACCCACCAATAGCGACCCGATCAGCCCAGGGCTCTGCGTATAGGCAATCGCATCGACAGCATCTAGTGAGAGCCCGGCTTTTTGCAAGGCCAACGCTACGACCGGCACGATATGCTGCAAATGCGCTCGCGAGGCCAGTTCGGGTACCACGCCTCCAAAATTTGCATGCACTGCTTGGGTGGCTATTTCGTTAGAGAGAATTTTTCCGTCGACACAAACGGCAGCGGCAGTTTCGTCACAAGAGGATTCTATAGCGAGGATACATACAGACACAGCTGCAAAAATAGCGAAGTTCTGCGGTCTCTTTTTATTTGCTGCGTATGGCCACTACGGGATCCATGCGCGCGGCTTGTCGCGCAGGAATAAACCCGGCGATGATACCTACGACTATGCAAATTCCTATGGCTAGTAGCATGTTGCTCGTAGAGATAAAGACCGGAAAGTTCAGTGCGCTGGTGAGGATCTGTGTCAGTAAAAAGACCAGACTAAGTCCGATCAATCCCCCAATGATGCAAAGAAACGAGGACTCCAAAAGGAATTCGGTAAGGATGATCCTGCTCTTGGCGCCGATGGCTTTCTTGAGTCCGATCTGGCTGGTGCGCTCACGAACCGACACAAACATAATGTTAGCCACACCGAACATACCTACGATAAGCGAAAGCAGGGCAATGGCCCAGCCTCCGATATTGACATTCACGAACAGATCACTGACCACTTTGCTAAAGTCGTTGATGTCATTGAGCGAAAAATTATCTTCTTGGGTGGGCGTAAGTTTCCTGACGGCACGCATGCTGCCGGTCAATTCCTCTTTTAAGGTAGAGGAGGCTACCCCTTCTTTTCCCTGCACCATAATGAGCGGGTCCGCCTTGAGTTCGTTCATCAGCATCCGGCCAAAGCGGTAGGGGATAAAGACACTTTTATCAAATTCCCAGCCACCTTCCGACAAAAATCCCTTGCCTTGTTTCTTAATGATACCAATTACCAAGAGTTGCTTGCCTCGTACTTCGATGATCTTATCAAGTCCTAATTCGGCTTGTCCGAATAATTGTTCGGCTATTTCGCTGCCGATGATGCCCACGTGCGCCCCGTCTTCGTATTCTCTATCAGAGATGGCTCTGCCAAATGCGATCTCGGCGGGTTGTATGTACTGAAAGTCTTCGTTGACGCTGTGCGTGGTTACGCCGCTGAGTTGCCGCCCGGCAAACTCTACCGGATCATTGATACTGTTATGAAAGGCCACGTAACGAGCCATGGGAGTCCTTTCTCTGATCTCCTGTACTTCTTGGTAGCGGGGGGAGGGGCGATTTACGAATTTCCACCAGGGATAATCAGGGCCACCTCCGCTGTATTCCCATTTGTCGATGTAAATGGTATTGTTGCCAAGCGACTTGATCTCATTCTGTATATTCTGCTCCAAACTATTAACGGTGGCAAGCACTCCGATGATGCAAAATATGCCTATTGTAATACCAAATAGTGATAAAAAGGTACGGAGCTTGTTTTTCCATAACTCCTGAATGGCCATTTTAAAACTGCTGACCACGATCTCTATAGTCCCCTTTATCATAGTGCAAATGTACTGTCAATCGGGGGCTTGCGAACTAATTTTTGACAGACGGCCTGGCTGGGCTGCGACCGGCCAAAGGACAAGTGCCTCGCCCCCCTGACCTTTGCGGCGCTTCTATGAATTACCAGCAAGAAATCGCCAAGCGACGCAGTTTTGCCATCATCTCTCACCCCGATGCCGGAAAGACCACTCTTACCGAGAAATTCCTGTTGTTTGGAGGTGCCCATTCAGGTGGCCGGTGCCGTAAAGAGTAACAAGATAAAAAAGCATGCGACCAGCGACTTTATGGAGATCGAGCGGCAACGGGGTATCTCGGTAGCCACCTCGGTGATGAGTTTTGAATACAAAGGCATTCTTATCAATTTACTGGATACGCCCGGGCACAAAGATTTTGCAGAAGACACCTATCGAACGCTCACCGCTGTTGATAGTGTGATATTGGTGGTCGATAGCGTCAATGGAGTAGAGGAACAAACAAGACGCCTCATGGAAGTCTGTCGCATGCGAGATACTCCGGTGATCGTTTTCATCAATAAGATGGACCGGGATGGAAAAAATCGTTTCGATTTGTTGGAGGAGATCGAAAAAGAATTGACGATCCGGCTACACCCCATGACCTGGCCCATCAATAGCGGCAAGGATTTTAAAGGGGTTTACAATATGGCCGATCAGAGTTTGTTACTCTTTAGGGCCGGCACCCGGGCCGACGAGGATACGCTGAAGATCGCGTCATTGGCCGATCCGGTACTCGAACAAAAGCTGGGCGAAAAGGATGCTCAGCAATTACGCGAAGATGCCGAACTGGTCGAGGGCGTATACGGTGCCCTTGCGGTAGAGGAGTATCTGCAGGCCAAGGTAGCACCTGTTTTTTTTGGAAGTGCCATCAACAATTTCGGGGTAAAGGAAATGCTCGATACATTCATTCGTATCGCTCCCACACCACGGAGTCGTGCCTCTACTGCACGCCCGGTAAACGTGCAAGAGGACAAGATGAGCGGGTTCGTATTTAAAATTCATGCCAACCTGGATCCTAAGCATCGGGACCGAATTGCATTTTTTAGAATTTGTGCCGGAAAGTTCGAGCGTAACAAGTACTACCACCATGTTCGTCTCGATAAGGATGTGCGCTTTAGCAACCCTTACTCATTTATGGCCAGAGATAAAAGTATCATAGAAGATGCCTATGCCGGTGATGTGGTAGGGCTTTTTGATACCGGTAATTTCAAGATCGGCGATACGC
>JBJTFT010000197.1:0-3146 GCA_046093525.1 Sphingomonadales bacterium
ATCTCCTCGGACGAAAAAGCGGCCACGCAGATTGGAGAGGGATGCGAATTGGTCAATGGCATTATCGGATTTGGCTGCCGCATCTTCTATGGCGTAAAAGCCGTTCGCTTTATGATGGGCAGCCATTCGCAGTTAAAGTATGGAGCGCGACTGATCAACTCTTATTTGGGCGACAACTCTACCATTTCATGTTGTGAAGTGTTGAACTCATTGATCTTTCCGGGACACGAACAGCATCACAACAACTCTTTTCTTTGCGCAGCTGTAGTACAAGGCCAAAGTAATATGGCCGCAGGTGCCACCATTGGTTCTAACCATAATTCGCGGGCGGCCGATGGCGAATTGGTCGCCGGCAGAGGATTCTGGCCAGCCCTATGCGTGAGCGTCAAACACAACTCGGTATTCGCTTCCTATACCATGATCGCCAAGGGCGACTACCCTTACGAGCTACATATTCCACTTCCGTTTTCACTAATCAGCAACCAACCCGATTCCAACGAACTGAACGTGATGCCCGGCTATTGGTTTTTATACAACCTATACGCGCTGGCCCGCAATAGCGAGAAGTACAAGGCAAGAGACCAGCGCATTGACCGCTCCATAGCACTTGAATACGACTACCTTGCACCCGACACCATCAATGAAATGTTCGAAGCCTTAGAGGTGTTACGAGTCGCCACAGGCCGCGCATATGCAAAGGCCGAGCAAAAGAATATTTCGTCTCGCCAACTTGGGAGTACGGGCGAGTGGCTACTCGACAACAATGCGGACTATGTAAATTCCATTTCTGTAACGGCCGATGGGCTCGAGAATAGCAAACGCAAGGTAAACATCCTTAAAGCGGCTCACGCCTACCAAGTCTATAAACGGATGATCGTTTTTTATGCCGTCGAACAGTTATTGAACAGCATCGATGGAGAACACCTTACCTGGGCAGAATTGCGTACGGCCTTGTTACAAGCAAGAGGAAAAAGAACGGCCTGGAAAAACCTGGGGGGACAACTGATCACCGAGCAAGCACTGGCTCAGCTGTGTAAAAAAATAAAATCCGGCACCCTGGCGGGTTGGGATGCCATCCACCACTGGTACAGAGAACAGTCCTCGCTCTATGTAAAGCAAAAGCAACAGCATGCGTTGGCATCGCTCTGGGAAGTAAGTGGAGTCAGAGGTGCTCAACTAAGCCGCGCTCGCGTTGAGGTCTTGGTCAGGGAAGCCATGATCACGAATCGCTGGATAGAGGAACAACTAGTCGCTTCACGTACCAAAGACTATCAAAATCCCTTTCGAAAACTTGTCTACGAGAACGAGCAGGAAATGAATGAGGTGATGGGAAGGTTATCCGACAACCCCTTTATTGCGCAGTACCGCACCAAAACGAACTTGTTCGAGCAGCGATCGATGCAGCTGTTGTACCGGCTAGCAAACAAAAAGTAATTCAGGGATGAATGGGCATATTGTATTGAAGCGCGATCTCTCGTAATTCGAACACCTTTTTGATCCCCACCTTTTCCATGATCCGGGAGCGATGGGTGCCGATCGTGCTCTTATGCAATTGCATGATGTCGGCAATATCAGTTAAGGAATATCCCTTGATCAAAAAAGAACAAACCTCCATTTCGCGCTGCGATAATTTATCGAATGGATTTTCGGTACGTGACAATAAAAAATCATCCGACATCTTTTGTACCAGCCGCGAACTCAGGTAGAGTCCTCCCTGTAAAATTGTACGCACAGCCATCATCAATTCCGAGGGCGGGTTCTCTTTATTGACAAAACCCTTGACCCCCAACCGCAAAAACCGTTTGGCATAAACAGTGTCCGGATTCATCGAAAACATCATGATCAGCTGCGCGGGCTTCCTGGCCAGCATGTAATCGATGACCGAATGAATGTTCGTACCGGGAATATTGATATCGAGAATCGCCAGATCAAAATCATACTTATCAAAACCGGCCATGGCCTCATTGGCAGAAACAAAAGAAGAGAACTGTGCGTCGGGATACTCGAGTTTTAGTACCACTTCCAATCCTTGTAACGTGATGGAGTGGTCGTCGAGCAAAAGGAATCTCATTAGAATATCGGTTTTGTAATAAAATTCCTACAGAGGAATTTCTACAAAATACTCCAACTCGATAACTCTTGATGTAGTATAAATTGGATTTTTATGTCGTTTTTTTACTACACTATCTCTGCTTAATTAGCAAGGCTGAAATAACGGAACGCTCTACCCCGCTGTCACCCGGCCTTACAGTTAGCTGGTTACCAATAACTAGCGAAGTTGATCCTCCGCCATCGAGATTAATGGCGTCGGTGCAGCCCAAGGACCCTAGCATCGAGGCGAGATCGGCTAAATTGATACCCGGGTATCCGGCGCTGGAATTATCGCCTTCGACCGCCAACAAAACAATCCTCCCTGCTGCGGTATAGCCAAGGGCCGATCGAGGGCGAGAGGTCGTGTTATTGATGCTGATCAACTCCTCGGTATCAGAAATACGAACCGCTCCGCCGCGCAGCAACATGGGCGACCCCCCAATGGCAGATACCGCACTCCAGGGACTACCGCCGGCCGGAAAGCTTTCGGTGGGTACAGTTTGCGGAGCACTACCCTCGGCATTGGGACTGGGAGCCGGATACGAGTAGATATTATCGTTGCCGGCCCCTACTGAGTAAACCCAGGCGGTCGTGGGTGCACCGGTTGCGGTTATGCCAAAAGCAGCGCGCGTAGGATAATACGTGGTATTGGCGCCATTGAACAACCGGGTAAGCGCTTTGATATTGGCCGCACTGGTCACCCCGTTGTACTTTATCAAACTATACGATTGATTGCCGCCATAAAAACCACCATTGATCGCTACATAGACCAATCCAGTCTCGGAAGAAACGAACTGACTGGTAGTTTTTGCAGTGGTGCTGATGACCGGCTTAAAGTCGAAACGACCGGTAGAGGGATCGAAAGCCACGCAAAAGGCCTTTACTTTTCTACCGTTAAAAAGAGTGTCGAAACTAAAAGCCTGCATACCGGAGGGAAAATTGATAGAGAGTGCTGCTGAGTATTTCCAACCCGGAGCCAGTGATATGATAGGTACTACCGGCGTAGGGGGGTTACCCCCTCCTCCCGAATTACCGCCTCCGCCATTGTCAGACTT
>JBJTFT010000198.1:0-2739 GCA_046093525.1 Sphingomonadales bacterium
CTTCTATGCGTTGCACCGCTTGTAATTGTGGATTGTAGTAGGCCTCGGGGTATCCGTATGGATCTGCTGCAATATCATATCCATTTTGGCGAACGTTGAATTCCCAACTTCTGTTCGGACTGTGCCCCCTGGTAGCTACCCCAATTGGAATTCCACTTCCATCGTTTTCCCGAGTGTGAATACCCGGTATTTTCGCCATCACCTGTCTCATTACATTGGTCGTAATGTTGCCCTCTACATTCTTTAATACCAGTAAGCTTGATTTTTTTCCGGCATAAATAGAGGTACCGACTATTTCAGGAATTTGTTGCAGGTCCGATCGATTCGATCTACCCACCAGGGTTATCTCTGCTAAATATTTAATATGTAAACTATCGGTTTGATCGGATTCTTGTGCCAGTAGTACGTTGGATATTAAAAAAAACAATCCCAGTACCGTATTTTTTATTTTCATCGCCGCAAAGCTAATTCAGAACTTTTTTTATCTACTTAAAGAATGTAAATTTTATGTAAAGAAAACAGGCCTGTCATGTAATTGTAAATTTTAAATGCGGTGAACTTGTTTTACAAACTCATGATTTATTTATTCGCTAGTAATTGCACCTTGCGCCCACATGCGTTTTCATTTATTCTTTTACGTAACGTTAGCCCCGGTTTTCTCTTTATTGGCACAAAGGGACACCCTCCCAATACTAGATGAGGTGGTGGTCACAGCTACCCGACAAGAAAGACGTTTAGGTAATGTGGCTATTCCCGTTCAGCTTATTCAACGTAAACAAATTCAGCAAGCAGGATCTATGCGCTTGCGTGATATACTACAAGAGCAGTCTGGTCTTCAGTTAGTGGCAGGCTTTGGAACGGGGCTTCAGATGCAAGGGCTTAGCCCGGAGCATACATTAATTCTCTTGGATGGTCAACCACTGATCGGACGAACATCTGGTGTGTTAGATCTGAGCCGTATTTCTCTGGCGGGTATTAAACGTATCGAGATCATAAAGGGGCCATCATCGAGTCTGTATGGCTCTGAAGCGATGGCGGGCGTTATTAATTTGATTACAGATAATGGAACTAAGCCACAGGCGGAAGCTTCGTTGCGTTATGGAGTAGCGGATACTAAGCGGGGCTGGGGAGTTCCTTTTTCTTCACAAAATTTAGAGCATACCGAAGCCGATGTTCTTATTTCCTTTAAAGTAAAAAAATGGATGGCGAAGCAGACTGTTAATTATTTATATGCAGATGGTGTTAGTTTTCGTCCATTCTCTCAAGATCGTATTCCACGACCGATTTCTCGTTTTACCAGCCAATCTATTTTGCAGGGTCCAATTGGAAAAAAGATTGATATGCGAATGTTGACAAGGGCGAATCAAGATCAGTTTCGACAGCAATTCGCCGTTCAAAATAATGGCGTCACTACCGCCTCATCTGGAAGAGAGATCAATACTGAATTGGTTTTTCAACCAACTATAACGTATCGACCTTCGACGAGTCTGGTTGTTTCGACAAAAGCATATGTCACTAATTACCTAGGAGATCAACAACTTCGGTTTTCTACTCCTACAGATAGTTTCTACAAAGACAGATTCGAACAAAGAATGTTTCGACTAGAGAACCAGGTCGATATTAAAAAGGGGGCCACTACCATTGTGGCTGGAGTTGGTATTCAACTCGAGCAGGCAAACTCTACTCGGTACGATGATTTTACTAAGAAAAAAGAAAATTCCGTCCGTTATGCATTTGCGCAGTGGGAGGTAAAGCTGGGTGATAGATGGATAAGTGTGGTCGGCACTCGTTTCGATCATCACACTCTTTTTTCGGCAGCACTTACCCCTAAGTGGGCACTCCGCTATCAACCTAATCAGCGCCTCTCTTTTAAAGGATCTATCGGACAGGGCTTTAAAGCACCAGACTTTAGACAGCTTTTTTTAAACTTTACCAATGCCGCGGCAGGAGGATATTCTGTTTTTGGTGCCAATCAGGCTATTGACGTTATCAACAAGTTAAATCGACTCGGTCAAATCGCTGAACTAAAACCTGACTTTTCGAAATTGAGTCAATTACGTCCGGAACTTTCTACGGGGTATAATTTCGAGATAAATTACAGTTTTACTACTTCTATACGGGCGCACGTTTCTTTTTTTAGAAATGATATTAACTCGCTCATTGATGTTCGACAGGTGGCTACTCGAATAGATGGAGCTCAGCTGTTTAGCTATCTCAACGTTAACCGAGCTTTAACACAAGGAGGAGAACTTGGGCTACAATGGCAGCCGAAAAATGCCTGGTTTATTCAGTTGGGTTATCAGTATTTGCAGACAGCGGATAAGGAGGAGCGCAGTCGTGTGCTTCAACAAAAAGAGTATATACGCGATCTTTCGGGATCTACCCGTGTTATGAACATTGCCGAATATGCAGGCCTTCCTAACCGAAGCAAGCACCAAACACAACTGAAGCTCACCTACGAACCAGCCGCAGATCGGTTTGTGAATCTTCGAGCATTATACCGGAATCGCTGGACTGTGGCCAACAGCAATGGTAATACGGTTCATGATAGTCAAGATGAATTTGCTCAAGGATTTGTGCAGATCAACATGAGTGCCGGCCTACCGATCAGTTCGTGTGTATTTTTTCAAGTTGGTATCGATAACCTACTCAATTATCAAGATCTTTTTTATCAGCCAAACCTACAGCCCCGTACTGTTTTTATTTTAGTCAGATTAAAAATTCCTTCGAGAAAAACAT
>JBJTFT010000199.1:0-3803 GCA_046093525.1 Sphingomonadales bacterium
TGAATTAGTGGCCGGAGTTTCGGTATTGAGTACAAAAAAGTAAGGATGATTATTTTCTTCGACCCATCCAATGACCCAATTGATGGTATTTCCATTGGGAGCGGTACCCATGCCGGTCTTATAGGCCAGTCGGTACAGGGAATTGTTCTCCATTAACATGGCACGCTGCACCATCTCTTGATAGGTTCTGAAAAAAGGAAGTTGGTTAAAATAAAGTCGCTTGACCAGTCCAAGTTGCGCGTCGGGGGTAAGTCGTATGGAATTGTCGAGCCAAAATGAATCGACCGCACCATTGATCACTACTTTGGCCGTATCGTTCATAGCGCCATATCCGATAGAATCAAGCCAAAACTGCATGGTGTCTTTACCAATGCGACGAGCTACTTCTTGATAATAAGGAACTGCTGATACTCTAAAAGCACTGTACATACTCAGGTCTTGGTTCCACTCTGAATAAGATCGCACTACCCCATCCCAGGGAATGATCATCGAGTCACTGCTGATCTTTCCGGTTTGCAAACCGATCAGCGAATTGACGATCTTGAATGTACTGGCGGGCAAATAAGCGCTATCGCGAAAACGAGTCAGGTTATGAATGGTAAAACCGGTGGTGCCATTATCCATCAAGGCAAAACAACCTTCTACATTGTAGGCAGAAAAAATGGCTGCGACTCGCTTGTCCTCTTTGACATTATTAAAGGTACAAGAACTCAGAAAAAAGGTGGCGGCCAAAAGGACCATCGATACTACGCGCATGGATCTTGAGAGTTTGAGCAAAGTTAATCGTTCTGCGCGTAAGGCCTGAAAAGTACGAGATCTGGCACTACGCCAGTACCCCCAACTCTTTGCCGATCTTAATAAAAGCAGCGATGGCTTTGTCGAGATGCTCCTGACGATGGGCCGCACTCAACTGCACCCGAATGCGAGCCTGCCCCTTGGCTACTACGGGATAAAAGAACCCGATCACATAAATACCCTCTTCTAATAGCCGCGCAGCCATCTTTTGGGCTAATACTGCATCGTAGAGCATAATAGGCACGATAGGATGATCACCGGGTTTTATGTCGAATCCGGCTTCGGTCATCTTTTTTCTAAAATACGTGGTATTGTATTCGAGTCGATCCCGCAACTCGGTAGTTTCGGTGAGCATATCCAGCACCGCAATAGAAGCCCCCACAATTGAGGGTGCCAGCGTATTGCTAAAAAGATACGGACGAGACTTTTGCCGCAGCATATCAATGACCTCCTTGCGACCACTGGTAAATCCGCCCGAGGCGCCACCCAGCGCTTTACCCAGCGTTCCGGTAATGATATCGATCTTACCCATTACCCCGCGGTACTCGTGTGTGCCGCGACCGGTGCGCCCCAAAAAGCCCGAAGAATGACATTCGTCGATCATAACGGCCGCATCGTATTGCTCGGCCAATGCCACGATCTTATCTAACTGAGCAATGGTGCCATCCATACTAAAAGAACCATCCGTTACTATTACGCGACTGCGACAACCGGCCGCCTCTTTAAGCTTGGCCTCAAGGTCTTGCATATTATTATGCTCATAGCGAAAACGCTGTGCCTTGCACAAACGAATACCATCAATAATAGAAGCATGGTTGAGCGCATCGGAAATAATGGCATCTTGTTCTTGGAATAACGGCTCGAAAACACCTCCGTTAGCATCGAAAGCGGCCGCATATAAAATAGTGTCTTCGGTACCCAGAAAATCAGAGAGTTTTTTTTCGAGTTGCTTATGGATATCTTGTTTGCCACAGATAAAACGAACGCTACTCATGCCATAGCCGCGTTGATCGATGGCACGGTGAGCCGCTTCGATCACCTTGGGATGAGAGGATAGCCCCAAATAATTATTGGCACAGAAATTTAATACGGTTTTGCCGCCCACCACGATCTCGGCCTCTTGCGAACTTTCGATAATTCGTTCAGACTTGTAAAGTCCGGCACCCTTGATCTCTTCGATCTCTTGGGCTATACGTTGCACGAGCTTTTCGTTCATAGCAAGAATTTGCCGCAAAGATAAGGGCTGTTACCGCTCCTGTAAAAGTCCTGACTCCAACAAGCCCTTAACATTTTTTTTGGTGGCCAGGCGTTAGCTTTGCGGTCAAATCTCACTACCATGAACAAACTGCTATTGACCTCGGTGCTTAGTATTGGCCTGATCGCTAGCGCTAGTCTTGCCTCCGGACAAGAAAAAAGAGACTCGGTTATTATCATCAAAAAATACAGCAAGGATACGCTGGTCAAATTTGGCAAGGACACCCTGATCGTAAAAAGCGATACGCTGGTGCTCGGCGCTACTGGTCGCATGCAGGTAACCATCGATACCATTAAAAAAGGGACAATGACCATTATTACCCGCGTAGATAAAGGAGATGGTCGAGAAGAAAAGCATGTAGAGGTCACTATTAATAGTGATACTAAGCTGAGTGATGTAATTGAAAAAGGACTGGAGAAACTAAGTGATAAAAACGGCGGCTTTCTAGAATTGGAAAAAGAGTTCAAATGGCCTTTAAAGGACCGTGCAGAAAAAAAGAAACCCAAAAACATCCAACACGACTGGATAATCCTAGACCTTGGGTTTTCGAGGTATACTGATGCCAGCAACTACGCGCAAGCGCAACAACTAGGTTTTGTGGGGGCAGGCATTGGGCAAGATCAGCTTAAAGTAAAGACCCGCTTTGCAAGCAACGTCAATATCTGGCTGGTGATGCAACGGCTCAATCTGGTCAATCACAAACTCAATTTGAAATATGGTATCGGCTTTGAATTAAACAATTATCACTTTGATCAACAAAATATATTGTTTCAAAAAAATCCTACCCGCATTTCAATGCTCACCAGTAATCTTCCTAAAAAAGTTAAACTGGCGGCCGATTACCTGACCATACCCATGATGCTGCACTTTAATACCAACCCCGCTACCAACAAAGGCCTTCGTCTTTCGGCTGGTGCCAGTGCCGGGTTTCTGTATTCTGCTCGCTACAAAACCAAGTCTAATGGCGATGTCAATAAAGTGAGCAGCGACTTTGATCTGGAGCCATTTAAATTTTCTTGGGTCGGTGAAATGGGCGTACGCGGCATTACCCTGTATGGCAGCTTTGCCATGAACAATATGTGGAACAAAGCCCTTGATATGAAACCCTACTCGATCGGATTTAGGCTGGGCGGCACGGATAATAGCGATCGCAAAAAGAAAAAGAACAACCCCGCCAAATCAAGTCGAATGAGTTGGGGAGAGTTGCTGTAATATTAAAGCAACTACACAATCATTCCCCTTCGCGATCTCGTCAACCACAGCGGGATCGAGCAGAGTAGAGGTATCACCCAGTTGAGAAAGTTCTCCTTCGGCGATCTTGCGTAAAATGCGGCGCATGATCTTGCCGCTGCGGGTTTTGGGCAGCCCACTTACAAATTGAATTTTATCGGGCTTGGCTATAGGGCCAATCTGTTGCGAAACGGTTTGTAAAATATCACGACGCATCTGCGCTTCATCACCATGTAAATGTTCTACGATCACATAAGCATACACACCTTGCCCTTTGATCTCGTGCGGATACCCCACTACGGCACTCTCTACCACACCGGCATGCATATTGATGGCATTCTCTACCTCGGCGGTGCCTAAACGATGACCACTTACATTCAATACATCATCCACACGACCGGTAATTCGATAATTACCACTCGCATCACGCAGGGCGCCATCTCCCGTAAAATAAAGACCGGGATAGGTGGCAAAATAATTGGTGCGACAACGCTCGTGATCGCCATAGGTGGTGCGCAATATG
>JBJTFT010000200.1:0-8109 GCA_046093525.1 Sphingomonadales bacterium
GTTTATTGCCAAGATTGTGGGCCAGTCAGCAACCGATGCGGTTTGCCCACGACTTCGTTTTTATCGCTACGGGGGTATACCTTCTTCTGCGGGTGCCAAGCCGTCTGTTGGTACGATCGGCTGGCAAGGCAGGGCCAAAGGCCGGAGTGGGTCTTGCCCGCCAGCAACGAATGCAAGAGATGCCGGAAGCGATCGACGGCAATACTGATAAAGAAGTATTGCCCAACCAACGAATGATCATGAGCAGTGTGGTCAATTTCAGAAACAGTACCGTTAGGCAGATCATGCGTAATCGTTTGGAGGTAAGTGGTATCGACTATGAGAGCCCGTTGTCGGAAGTACTTCGGCAAGTGGCCGAGCTTCATTATTCCCGGTTACCGGTTTACCACGGCGATCTCGATCAGGTAGTGGGAATTCTCAATACAAAAGACCTATTGCCCTATGTCCGGTCGGGAGATGGTTTTGATTGGCACCGCTTGTTACGTACTCCATTTTTTGTACCAGAGCCTAAGCCTATCGAAGATCTTTTAAAGGAATTTCAACAAAAAAGAATTCACTTTGCTATCGTGGTCGATGAATTCGGTGGTACCAGTGGCATTGTGACCATGGAAGATATTTTAGAGGAAGTGATAGGCGATATCCGCGATGAATTTGACGAGGAATAAAATGAAAGAAAAGTAAATACAAGGATGCTGCCCGATAATCAACATCATACGAACGATACACGAATGTGGAACGGTAGTTACAACTATCCAGGTACAATGCTAACGCCCATAAAGAGGCTAAAATCGACTTATAGGAAGCTGGTTTTTCTAGCGATACCTTTTTTATTGTCTGGTTGCAACAGTGATTACACGGCCGGAAAGAAAAGGGGGTATTATCGTATTCCCTTTCCCGAAAAGCAATACCAGCGCTTTGACCAGGCAAACTATCCTTATACGTTCGAGTATCCCGTTTATGCGACCATCAGCAAGGACAGTACTTTTTTTCAGGACCCCGCCGATGATTATTGGATCAATATCGATTTTCCTCGTTTTGCCGGACGTATTTATATCAGCTACAAACCGATATCCAGTCGAACGGGTTTTGATTCGCTGGTGCAAGACGGCTTTAAGCTCGCGTACCGGCAACATGTAAATATGGCCACACAAATTGTGGATAGTGTTATGCGTACGCCCAGCGGGGCCGAGGGGATCTATTTCTCGCTAGGGGGTAATACCGCCACGGCCAATCAGTTCTTTGTGACCGATTCGGTCCGTCATTTTTTACGCGGGGCTTTGTATTTTGATGCTACCCCTAATGCTGATTCATTGGGTATCGTCAACGATTTTTTAAAGAAAGACCTGTTGCATTTGATCAATACCTTGCAATGGCGTAATGCTACCCAATGATCGTACTCGATAACATATTAATTAGCGAAGACCTGGTCGATAAGAAATTTGTCTGCGATCTCAATCGTTGTAAGGGGGGCTGCTGCGAAGATGGGGCGGCCGGTGCGCCGCTCGACGAGGCCGAGAAGGCGATCATCGACCGCGTAGTTGATACGATCAAACCGTATTTATCGGCGACCTCGTTGGCTACGCTCGATCAAAAAGGAAATTATGTGTGGAACGACGAGTTCGGTTGGGTTACTCCTACGGTCGATAACGATAAGGAGATCTGTGCCTATGGTATTCGACATCGCAACGGATCGATACAATGCTCTTTCGAAAAAGCCCATGCCGAACAAAAGATCGATTGGAAAAAGCCGATCAGCTGTCATCTCTATCCTGTTATTGCCAAAGCCGGCAAGCACGGTGATTACGAGAGGGTCAATTACGAGCCCCGTCAAACCCTGTGTGCCGGAGGTTGTGCACTTGGCGAAAAGCTGCAGGTACCCGTCTATCAATTCTTAAAGGAGCCCATTGTTCGAAAGTGGGGCCTTGAATTTTGGGAAGCGCTAGACACCATTGCAAAAGGCGATTGGGAAGAGACCGACTTTAAAGAATAGTGTGTAATTTTCGACCGTGAACCCGACGCAAGAACAATTTTTAGCAAAGAGTACTGTTAAGGCTGCCGATCGCGAGCATCGTCGCAAGATCAATTTTAATATCGGCAAGTACAATGCGGTCGTGCCAAAGGGTAAGCAACAGTTTATGGACCTCGAGTTGGCCCGTGAGCGTGCCAAGAATGCCAAGTGGAAAGCGATCGCTACGCTCGATCAGCAATTAGAACTTTTCGAAGCTACCATCACACGCAGAGGAGCTAAAGTGATCTGGGCAGAGGATGCTCAACAAGCCTTGGAGGCCATCGGTCGTATTTGTCGCGAGAAAAAATGTAAGACGCTCGTTAAGAGTAAGAGCATGGTGACCGAAGAGATCCATCTTAACGATTACCTACAAAGCATCGGCATAGAGAGTGTGGAGACCGATTTGGGTGAATATATTCAACAGCTCGATGGCGAAGCTCCCTACCATATTGTAACGCCCGCCATGCACAAAAGCAAAGAGGATGTAGCAAAACTTTTTGCGGAAAAGCTAGGGACCGATCCCAAGGCAACTCCGGAGCAACTTACCCTTACGGCCCGCGAGATCTTGCGCGAAAAATATGTACAAGCCGAGGTGGGGGTAACCGGTGCCAACTTTATTGTCGGCGACGTGGGGGGTATTGCCGTAACAGAGAATGAGGGCAACGCAAGACTCAGTTGTGCCTGGCCTGCTACCCATATTGTAATTGCCGGTATCGAAAAGGTAATTCCTTCGATCAACGATCTGGGCTTGTTCTGGCCATTGTTGGCCACCTTTGGTACAGGGCAACAGGTAACGGTGTATAATTCGCTGATCACCGGTCCTCGGCAGCCTGGCGAGACCGATGGTCCTACCGACATGTACGTGATCTTGCTCGATAACGGGCGTACCAACATTCTTGCGGATGAAAGACAACGAGAGAGTTTGTATTGTATTCGTTGCGGGGCTTGTTTGAATGCGTGTCCTATTTATAAGAATATCGGTGGGCATGCCTATGGGGTTACCTATAGCGGTCCGATCGGCTCGGTCATTACTCCTCATCTGCAGGGCCTGGACGATTTCAAGCACTTGAGCTTTGCCTCTTCACTTTGCGGTAACTGTACCGAGGTATGTGCCGTCAAGATCAACTTGCACGAGTTGTTACTGGAAAATCGATACGAATCGGTAAGGGCCGGAAAAACGGAGCTGCTCGAAAAGATCGCCTGGCGCGCCTGGAAGCGAGCTATGCTGTTTCGTCCGGCGCTCAATTTGGCTTCGGGTAAAATGAAGAATTGGTTCGTCAATAAAGTGGTAACAGGCTGGACGGCACAACGAGGCGAGTTGCATTTTCCAGAGAAAACATTCAACCAACGCTGGAGAGAAAAATACGGCGATCGCTAAGGCAGCCTTGCCTTGAACGATCTGTTAACGAGCCACACCCCCAATAAGGTAACGGCACCTCCCACTAAAATGTAAACCGTGACCCTCTCGTCAAAAAGAAGCGCACCAAAAAGCAAGGCCACTACCGGATTTACGTAGGCATAGATCGAGGCTTGTTCGGTAGGCAGATGCTGTAGGGCATATAAATAGGCGATAAACGAAAGTACCGATCCAAAAAACACCAGATAGCCCATTACCATCCATGAACTCGTGGGGATAGAGGCGAGTGGAATGGCCCAGCCGGTGGCTTGCGTAAAAGCCGTTAGCAGTACACCGGACAACAACATTTGAATGCCTAAACTAAAGTAAGGGTTAAATCGCGTGGCTTGTTGCTTGGTATACAGCGTGGCAAAGGCCCAGGTCCACGTGGCGATCAACGACAGCATAATACCAAAGCGAAAATCGGGATCGAGAAAATCGTGAAGGTGGTCGTAAAAAATAATGCAAACGCCACCAAAGCCTACTAAAAGTCCTGCAATGGCGGCACGGGGCATTTTTTCTTTTTGTGAAAAAAATCCGATCACGACCAACCAGAGTGGAAAGATAGCGCCCATAATAGAACCCAATCCTGCCGAAATATAGTTGACACCCCAGGTGCTTAGCCCGTTGCTCATCACAAAATTCAAAAAGCTCAGCAAGAGTACGGGTCTCCATTCCCTTCCTCGGGGCAGGGGTGCTTTTTTATACAGAAAAAAACATACATAGAGGATCCCGGCTGCCAGTTGTCGCATTCCGGCCAGTTGAAGCGCAGGAATATGGCGGGTGCCTTCTTTGGAGGCTACCCAGGTAGTCCCCCACAGTAAACAAACGGCTGCCAGGGCCAGTAGGGCTTTAGGCCGAGTGTGCTGTGTGGCAACCATGTTACTAGTGCAAAAAGTTAGTGTTTAAAATGTCGCTGTCCGGTCAAGACCAGTGTCAGTTGGTGTTGTTTGCAGTAGTCGATCGAATCTTGATCTCGAATAGAGCCGCCGGGTTGAATAAAAGCGGTGATGCCGGCCTGGTGCCCCATTTCAACGCAATCGCCAAATGGAAAGAAGGCGTCGCTGGCCATCACAGCTCCGTTCAGGTCGAAATTAAATTGTCGGGCCTTTTCGAGGGCTTGTCGAAGTGAATCGATACGACTGGTTTGTCCGCAGCCTTTTCCGATCAACTGTTTATTTTTTACCAATGCGATCGCATTCGATTTTAGGTGTTTGGCAATGATATTGGCCACTAAGAGATCGCTCTTCGTATCGTCGGTGCAGGGCATACCCGACACCTGGTTCCATTCGGCCACATTACCCTTATCGTTGTCTTGTACCAGTACACCGCCCAACACCGATCTAAATTGTCTGGCAGCAGCCGTAGGTGGATGCAATTGCAGTAGTATGCGATTCTTTTTTGTTTGTAGCAGGGGCAAGGCTTCCTTGTCGAAAGAGGGAGCAATCAAAACTTCAAAGAAGATATCTTGTATAGAGGCGGCCGTTTCTTTATCGATGGCGCCGTTACAAACCAGTACGCCGCCAAAAGCACTCTCAGGATCTCCGGCCAAGGCTGCTTGCCAAGCCGCAAAGACCGAAGCGCGCAGCGCTACTCCGCATACATTGTTGTGTTTGATGATGGCGAAACAGGTTTCGTCGAATTCTCCTATCAGTTGCAGTGCGGCCTCTATGTCCAAGAGATTATTATAGGAAAGTTCTTTGCCATGAAGCTGGGTAAAAAGTTCTTCGGTGCGTCCGTAGAACAAAGCGTTCTGGTGTGGGTTTTCTCCATATCGTAAACTGCGCGATGTGCTAACGGCTTTTACGAATCCGGTGGCGCCTTGGGGATCGAAATATTGTGCAATGGCCGCATCGTATTGAGCCACGATCGCAAACGCATGTGTCGCCAATTGTTTTCGTTGAGCCAGCGTAATGAACCCCTGCTGATCGCTCAGCCATTGGCAAACAACAGCATATTCTTTTTTGGCAGCAATGACACTGACGTCGGCAAAGTTCTTGGCCGCTGCCCTGATCATAGAAGGCCCTCCTATATCGATCTTTTCGATGATGGCTTTCTCGTCGTTGGTGGCAGCCACCGTCTCTTCAAAAGGGTAGAGGTCTACAATGACCAGATCGAGCGCCGGTATGTGGTATTGCTGCATTTCTGCAACATGGGTCGCATCATCACGTTTTCCTAAAATGCCACCAAACACAGAGGGGTGTAACGTTTTGACTCTCCCTCCTAAAATAGAAGGGTATCCGGTTAGCGTTTCTACAGGTATAACGGGTACCCCCAGCGAACTGATGAACTGCTGCGTACCTCCGGTCGAATAAATGGTTACGCCCAGTTGATGTAATTGATGAATAAGAGGTTCGAGTCCGTCTTTGTAAAAGACGGAGATGAGTGCGGTGCGAATTTTTTTATCCATTGCTAACAAGGCGAGTGGTAAGAAGGGGCGAAGGTACTTTATCGAAGGGAGCTTACAAAGGCACCACCCTTTCTTGTGTCATATGTTTCGATACCCATGCTATCGAGCAGGTATTTCCATCGCTCACGGGTGCGTGTGCCCGTCGAGCCATCGATAATGGCCTTTTTTATTCTTCTTTGAAGAACCCAGTCTTTTCCATCGTAGGGAGACCTGCGGTTGATCACTAACAGGTCGATCAGGGTCGAGTCAGGAGGCGGAGGTATTCGCTGTTTATCGGCCAGCCATATTCTTTTTTGACCCAGCCGCAGTTGTTGTCCTATTGGTAAAGGTACGGTCTGCCGGATGCCGAACCCATGTCGGGCTTGTTGAACTGTGTAAAGAAGCTGTTGTCGATCGTTGGTCGCCTGGCTGTCGATGGCACTGTAACACTGTGTACCATGGATCCAATCAATGGCCGTACTGCTTGGTAACTGATAGATCACGACCAGCTCCTGCCGGCCTTGCAAGTAGCGGTGAACTCCCTGCCAGCAAACCAATGCAAGCCCGATCAGCAAGCAGAATATACGGCCGGTCGCGCTGTGGTTGATGAGCCAGTGTAATAAGGTCAGTAGAAATATAAATAAAAGCACTGTCTCGGGTAACTCCCATTGCAGATCGGTCAGTAAGAGTCCGGGAATACGCTCCACTTCTCTGATAAAGTGGTTCATGATCCCGATCAACCAAACGATGGCTTTTCCGATCAACGTGGCGGGTACTGAAAAAGGACTAAACGCCAATAACAGCAACAAGCCGGTCAAGATAATGTTAGAGAGCGGAACAGCGACCAGGTTGCCAATTAAAAAGGCGCCGGGAAACTGATGAAAATGATAGAGGGAAAAAGGGGTCGTAAACCATTGAGCCGCTATGCTGATGGCGATCAACTGTCCGGGCGCATGCCACCAAATGCGGGCATGGCTTAATCTTCTTGACAGATAGCTGCCCAAAAGTAAAATACCGGCAACGGCTGCAAATGAAAGTTGAAATCCCAGATCCCATAGCCAAAAAGGGTCATAGCAGAGTAAGAGCAAGGCCGAGATCATCAGGTTGTTCAATGCGTTACTTTGTTTTTTTAAGAGTTGCCCCGTGGCAACCGTGCTGAACAACAGGGTAGCCCTCAGTAAAGAGGGGGCACCGCCGGCCAGCAAACTGAACAACCAGAGACTACCCAGCACCAACAGTTGGGTCAACTGCCTTAACGATCTCCAGCGCTGCAGGGGGTTTAAGCACCAATGGAGCAACCCGCCGATCAGGGCGAGGTGCATACCGGAGATGGCAATAATATGAATGACACCCGTGTTGCCATAGGAGCGGCTAAGTGCAGGGTCAAGTTCTTGCCGGTAGCCGATCAACAGGGCTTGTGCCAGTCCCGCTGCAACCGGCTCGGTAATGTATAACTTCAGTATGCCGATAATCTTTTTTTTAAGTGCCCAAAGATTTCGGTGATAACTAAATACGGTATCACAGGAAAATTTTTGGTATTCATCAGATCGCAGGTAGATACGATGTGTGATCCCTCTCATCAATTGAACTTGTTGCCAGTTACGCTCGCCCGGATTTTGTGGAGGGGCTATTACCAGGGGAGGGCGATTTGACCTGATGGTGTCTCCCGGTCCCAGTCGAATGGTCTGCCTATCGTGGGATAGGTAGATCAGTATTTTTCCCTGTTGCGGAAAACGCCGGTTGCCCTGGTGTCGTGCGAGCACCCTTGCCGTGAGCGCGTAGCTGCGTTTTTTGGGGGTTGGTTCCTCGACAACAAGGTACTCCCAAGTGGCGCCGCTGCCTGTGACCGTGTAGTTACCCAGCCACTTCGGATCATTTCGTACATCATTACTGATACAAAGAAAAACGCCTGCTAAAAAAAATAACGATCCGCCTGCCAGTAGCGAAAGCGGTCCAGCCTTTTTTTTCAACCGATCGGGCGCTATCAAAATGGCGAGCCAGGCAAGCGCCGTAAAAGCTATCATCAATAAAAGAAAGAAAGGAGATAATGGAGCATACCATTGAAAAACGATGCCCATCGAGAGTGCCAATACCGGCCGCAGCACCGGCGTACGATACCAGTAGTATAGCAGGGTTGGATGCATGAAAAAAAAAGATAGCATCCGTCTCTGCGCCATACCAGCGTTAAACCACCGGCTTATTTGCTTAAATACATGCTTCTGTCTTTGTACAGTTGGCGGAAGTAAGGATCGCGCAGATTATCGATAAATCGAATGGCTTCGCCGGTAGATTTCATTTCGGGCCCCAGCTCTTTGT
>JBJTFT010000201.1:0-6635 GCA_046093525.1 Sphingomonadales bacterium
GGTTGGAAATGACCTCGCGGATCTGCTGAAACCATTTATCGAAACGACTCTCATCTTGTGCATCTTCTTTGTATTTCCAGTGGGCAGCCAGTCCTTTTTCGGCGATCTCGTTCATGCGTTGCGAGCGGATCTGCACTTCTACCCAGCGGCCCTGCGCACCCATCACGGTCGTATGCAACGCTTCATATCCATTGGCCTTGGGATTACTCAGCCAATCCCGTAATCGCTCGGGAGAAGGGCTATACTCATCGGTGATCATGGAATAGACCTTCCAGCAATCCTCCTTTTCCTTATCAGGAGCCGAGTCGAGGATCACCCGAATGGCAAACAGATCATACACCTCTTCGAACTCGACGCCCTTCTTCTTCATCTTATTCCAAATGGAGTGAATGCTCTTGGGCCTGCCGTGTATGTCGGCCTTGAGCCCGGCCAGCTCTATCTTATCGCGAATGGGTTTGATAAACTCATTAATGAATTTGGTCCTTTCCTTGCGGGTCTCGGCCAGTTTTCGTGCGATCTCTCGGTAGGTATCTGGCTCCATGTATTTCATGGCCAGATCTTCGAGCTCGGTCTTGATGGTATACAACCCCATGCGGTGCGCCAACGGAGCGTAAATAAAAATGGTTTCGGAAGCGATCTTGAGTTGCTTTTCTCGCTTCATGCAGTCGAGCGTACGCATGTTGTGCAACCGATCGGAAAGCTTGATCAAGATAACCCGGGGATCATCGGTCAGCGTGAGTAAGATCCGCTTGAAATTCTCGGCCTGCTGCGAAGCATTCACGTCCACTACATTGGCGATCTTGGTAAGCCCGTCTACAATGCGCGTGATCTCTTCGCCAAAATCTCTTGTAATATCATCGAGGGTAATGTCGGTATCTTCTACCGTGTCGTGCAATAGTGCGCAGATCGAGGAGCGTACACCCAGCCCGATCTCCTCTACGCAGATCTTGGCCACAGCAATGGGATGCAGAATATAAGGTTCCCCACTCTTTCGACGCATGGTCTTGTGTGCTTCGGCCGCTAATTCGAATGCGGAGCGAAGCAACCCCTTGTCGCCAGGTTTGATCCGCGATTTCAGGATCTTGAGTAGCGAACGGTACTCGCGCAGAATGAGTTTTTTTTCCTCTTCTTGGCTAAGGCTGTAAGCGGGTATGTGCGCGACCGTTTCCATGGTCTACGAATTTACAAAATATCCCCTTTGCAAAAGAGGTACAACGGAAACAGCCGAATGAAACTGCTTATTTGCTGAACTGGTAGCGAATCAAGACCTCGTGGGCATTGGGGCCACGGTCAAAAACGCTGAGCGGAGTAGAGTATATATCAAAAGAATAACCAAGTGTCATTCGCTGCTGCACTTTTACTCCGGCCGACAGCATCCAGCTTTGACGCGCGCGTAGCGAAAGACCCCACCAGAAAAGCTCGCGGTGCTCCACGCAGGCACCGGCCTGTAGTTCTGTGGGCGCATTTGGTAAATAGATCACTAAGAAATTAGGGATAATGCGCGTGTTGGCATCTACCTGCCACTGGTAAGAACCCTGCAGGTAAAAATGACGATATAGACGAGCCTCTTCGTTGCGCATCAGGTTGCCTGTGTAGAAATCGAGCTTCGATTGTATGAGTTGACTTACCGATGCCCCGATCTGCCAATTAGAAGCGGTATACGCTATCCCTAATCCGGCATCTCCCTTAAATCGGTTGGCTGCCCCGCCCATCACAGGATCGGTACCCAGGGCATCGATCAATTGGGCCTTATCGATGGCAAATTGCTGAAAGCGTGCCTCGAGTCCAACTGAGAATTGCGCTCCATTTTGCATGGGGATATGATAAGCATACGAAGTTTGAATCCCCCTTCTGCTCGTAGGGCCTGTCACATCACTGTACAAATAGCCACCAATGCCAATGCCGGCCTTTTGTAAAAACGTAGAGCCATAGACCAGGGCCGTAACGGGACTACCCTCGATTCCGCTCCACATGCTGCGATAAGAAGCGCCCAATACCGTTTGTTTGCGCAAACCCGCCATGGCCGGATTGTGCAGATTGCCCTGCAATTCATAGAGCGAGGAGGTCATCAACTGTTGGGCATTGAGCGTACCCACTGTCAGCGTAAATAGCAGTATAGATAAAATGCGGTTCATAGGTTTTAATTAAGCGTTGGTTAGCGCAGGATCGTTACGTTACCGGTTCTGGTCTCCACCTTGTTATTGATAAGTTTGAACGTGATCACATAGTAATACGTTCCATCAGGAAGCGGATTGCCATTGTAGGTACCCTCCCAGGTGTTGCGATAATTCTTATCCTCAAAGACCTTAGCTCCATAGCGGTTGAATACCTGCACCTGTGCATTTGCCAAACAATTGCCATTGGTAATTAACCAACGGTCATTGATACCATCCCCATTCGGCGTAAAGGCATTCATGGGTTTGATGCAATACGGGATCACGGTCAAGGTCATATCGTCGCTAGCCACGCATCCTTGTGGCGTGGTTACCCGTAACGAATACGTAGTGGTTACCGCCGGATTCGCATTAGGATTTAGCAAGGCCGCATTCGTTAAGGCCGTAGAGGGCGACCACAGATACGTGCCCGCAGAACCGCTGGCCTGCATGGTGTATACATCCCCGGCGATGATGGTCGCATCTGGGCCCGCATTGGCAGTGGCTCCCGGAAAAATCGTAACCGTCATCGTGCGTTGGGTAGAGCAGGTTCCGAGGCGAGCCAGCAGTGTGTACGTAGTAGTGGTAGATGGGCTGAATACGGGAGAAGCGATGGACGCATTGCTGACCCCGGTGCCGGGTGTCCAGCTAAAGCTGGTAGCAGTAGACGTTACCGCCGGTGTAAACGAAGCCCCAAAACAAATACTGGTGCCATTGATAGGATCTAGCGTTAACGTATTTGTAAACGAGATGGTGGCCGTGCCAGTGGCGGTACAAGTGGTAACGGGATTGCGCGTTACGACCGTGTATGTGCCACCGGACAACCCGGTAAAAATGTTTGACGGTTGCCAGCTGGTTCCTCCATTGATGCTGTACTCGTAAGGAGGATTTCCTCCGCCGGATGCGGTAATCGTGAGTGAACCACCGGTCGTACAGGTAGCGCCGGCAGTGGCGATCGATTGGGTCAACGTGTTCGAGACGGCCAGGGTAATGGTTTGTACACTCGACCGGCAGTTAGCCGCATCGCGTACCACCACCGAGTAAGTACCTCCTGCCAATCCGGTAAAGGAGTTCGACGATTGCCAGGTAGTTCCGCCGTTGAGGCTGTATTGAAGAGGAGCGGTGCCCCCCTGTGCTGTTACGGTGATGGTTCCGTTCGGTGCACAGTTAGGATCGGTCTTGGCCACCGAAATACTGGGACCCGTCTTTTTTACAAACACCGTATCGGTAAAGACAACGTCGGCCGATGGGTTATTGCAATCGCCATAGGTAACCTGTACCACGTAGGCAGTGCTGTCGGCAGTGGGACAAACGTTTGGAAAACTTAGATTAAGCACACCCGGCGAAGCCGTGCTGGTATCGCCGGTATTGACGAGGACCCCATTGACCAGAAGACGAGCCGATTTGAATCGGGAGGTTCCTCCATTGGGAATAAATCGGTATGCCTCGTTCATGGCTGTACTACCCCACTGGGTGGCATTCTTGCCGGGGGCCGCAACCGCTTGGGTACGAGTGCCATCTTGCATCCCTAAGATGGCATTACCCCCATTCCACGCTGTACAAACGGGTTTGTCTTGAATATACACTTCTACGATGCCGGTGGCCTCGTAAAGCACCATTTGATGGGTGGCTCTTGGTGTGGTACAGCTCGACCCAAAATAAGGCATGTCGTTGTAGCTCGCAATAAAGCGACGCTTGGGAGCGATACCCTCCACGCGCCACTCAATTCTCTTATTCGCCGACGGATCACTGGGATCGATATCATGATAAGGCCCAAAGATCATGTTAGCGGTATAGGTGGTATTGGGTATAGCTCCGGTAGAGCTGCTGATGGAGTAGCCACTACCCAGGCCGGCCCGGCTTAGATCGAAGGTGATGGCAGAGTTAGACCCCATTAAAAGTGAACTAAAGCTATTGCCATAATAACAGAAGGGAAAAGGCAAGGCAATCGTCTGGCTCCAGGTATCGTCCACATAAATGGAGCTCACCACGGTGCCGGTGGGGGTTACATAGGCAAAGGGCTGGTAGGCCGGAGTGGTCATCACATAGGTATTGGTCTGCTTTATGTGTGGAACCTGCACCGAAATAGGCGTACAACTGGTACCACAAGGCAGCAAAATGGTGCGGTTCGGAATCGTAAAGGTGGTGGCGGGATTCTGGGAAAAAGCACCCAGAGCATAGGTCATTAACAATAGACCGATCAGTTTTTTTCTCATCAGCAGCAGTTTGGACAGTTTTGGGTTGTACCAAATCTAGGGTTTTTAGTACTAAAAGTGTCTACAACGACCGAAAAAAGCTACATTTGCAGCCCCTTTGCAGGAAAGTTCTCCGGATGTGGTGAAATTGGTAGACACGTCAGACTTAGGATCTGATGCCGCAAGGTGTGGGGGTTCGAGTCCCTCCATCCGGACTTAG
Source organism: Sphingomonadales bacterium (assembly GCA_046093525.1). Classification (GTDB taxonomy): domain Bacteria; phylum Bacteroidota; class Bacteroidia; order Chitinophagales; family Chitinophagaceae; genus JJ008. The sequence goes on from JBJTFT010000201.1 coordinate 4,569, forward strand.
CAGCACTTTTAAACCGTACTATGGCAACTGTTACCCGCTCCTCTATTGGCCCCTTGCACGATCACCTGACCCTAACCCTCGACAAAATAGATTACTTGCCCTCTTTTGAAAGGTCGGTCAAAGACTATGGTCGCAAAGCCAACATTCCCGGTTTTAGAAAGGGAATGGTGCCCACGGGTCTTATCAAAAAGATGGTCGGGCCCTCGCTGTTTACCGACGAAGTGCTCAAGACCGTAGACCGCGAATTGATCGGTTGGTTGCAGCAAGAAAAGATCGACATCTTTGCCCAGCCCCTTCCGCTCGAGGCCGATTTTAACCAACTTGATTGCAACAACCCGCTCGACTATACCTTTCATTTTGAGATCGGATGCAAGCCCCCCGTACAGTTGCCTGACCTGGGCAAGGCTGCCATTACTCGCTATGTGGTAACCGTAACCGACGAAATGATCGATAATGAAATGACCCGTTTGCAAAATCGCTACGGCAACATGAAAGATCAAGAAGTGGTCGACAACGAAGAAAATGTGCTCAACGTACATTTCATGCAAGTCAACGCCAATGGTGAGACCGTAGAGGGAGGAGCCAGTAAAGACAACTCACTGCTGGTAAAATATTTCGCTGAGAACGTTCGCAAACAATGGATGGGAAAGAAGACTGGCGAGGCCCTTACGTTTACATTGGCAGAAGCCTTCGAAGAAAAAGAACGGGAGTGGCTGCGTGGCGACCTGGGTTTTGACAAGACCGATACCACGTCCGATACCATTCCTTTCAGCATCTCGATTACCAAGATAGGATTACTTGAAAAAAGAGAGCTCAACGAGGAATTCTTTGAGCAGCTTTATCCGGCCAAAGAGATCAAGACACTCCAGCAGTTTCGCGAAAAGATAAAAGAAGAAATTCAGGCGCATTGGAATGCGCAGGCCACCAACCAGATCCACGACCAACTCTATCACCAGCTTCTTGATCATACTTCACTGTCGCTGCCCGAGGCCTTTTTGAAAAAATGGCTGCAAACGCAGGGCGAAAATCCAAAAACGCCCGAGCAGGCCGAAGAAGAGTATCCAAAATTTGCCAATCAGCTTAAGTGGACACTTATATCTGAGAAGATCGTAGCCGACAATGGCATTCAGGTCGATCCACAAGAGTTGCGCCAGTTTGCCAAGCAACAGCTCTTTAGCTATATGGGAGGCATGTCAATGGCCGAAGAACAACCCTGGATCAACGATTACGTAGAAAAAATGATGAAAGACCGCAAATATGTAGAGGATGCCTTTCATCGCATTCAGACGCAGAAAATGTTCGAGTGGGCCGCTACGCAACTGAATCCCACCGATAAAGCCATTACCGCCGAGGCCTTTACATCGATGGTAGAGAGCCATCAGCATGACCACCATTAACAGGGGCCTGCGTTTCTTGTCATAGGCTTATCTGTCAACCTGTCTTTATTTTTGCCGACCCGCCTTTTGGACGGATATTTGCTACTATTGACTCAAAATCTCAACGCGCCCATGAGCACCCAATCGGAATTCGAAAAATTTGCTATCAAGCACCGGGGAATCTCCAGCAATACCCTGCATCAATACGGTAATCACTTGATCACCGCCATGACCCCAAACATCATCGAAGAACGTTCGCTGAACGTGGCCGTGATGGATGTGTACAGCCGATTGATGATGGACCGGATCATATTTTTAGGTTACCCCATCAACGACGAGATCGCCAACATCGTAACCGCTCAATTACTATTCTTGGATTCGTCCGATCGTACCCGCGACATCAACATGTACATCAATAGCCCCGGGGGCAGTGTCTATGCCGGACTGGGTGTTTACGACACCATGCAATACGTAAGCCCCGATATCGCCACTATCTGTATTGGTGTGGCCGCTTCTATGGCTTGTGTGTTACTTGGCGCCGGCACTAAAGGCAAGCGTGCGGCCCTGCGCCATTCCCGTATTATGATGCATCAACCCAGTGGCGCCATCGGTGGTCAGGCCAGTGACATCGAGATCACGGTAAAAGAGATCCGTAAACTAAAGAAGGAGCTTTACGAAGTGGTACAAACGC
>JBJTFT010000202.1:0-8784 GCA_046093525.1 Sphingomonadales bacterium
ATGGGTCAGAGGCAGCCTGTCGAGAGGCAGGCAAACTGCGCATAGAAGGTAAGGAATACATCGTCAAAGACGGCGATGTGATGCATTTTAGATTTAACGTCTAATACGACCAGTCCTCCTGTCGAATGGGACTACTACATCGTTGTTGGCCTACCAAGAGAAGTATACACGGCTAGAAAAAAAGCACTTACTTGTCATCGGTCAAACCCGCCAGCATATACTCCCGGTTGAGACGGGCGATATTCTCGATGGAGATGCCCTTGGGGCATACCGCTTCGCAGGCCCCTGTGTTAGTGCAGGCACCAAATCCTTCTTTATCCATTTGCGCCACCATATTAAGAGCGCGATTCTTTCTTTCGGGAGATCCTTGTGGCAATAGGGCCAGGTGAGATACTTTAGCGCCCACAAAAAGCATGGCCGAAGAATTCTTACAAGCGGCCACGCAAGCCCCGCAACCAATACAAGCCGCTGCAGCAAAGGCATCATCTGCCTTATCTTTTTCAATGGGTGTGGCGTTTGCATCAACGGCATTGCCCGTGTTGACCGAGATGTATCCACCCGCCTGAATAATGCGGTCAAAGGCGCTACGATCTACCATCAAATCTTTAATAACAGGAAAGGCATTGGCTCTCCAGGGTTCTACGACAATCGTATCTCCGTCGTTATAAGCGCGCATATGCAGTTGACAAGTGGTATTGTGTTGCCAAGGTCCGTGGGGTCGCCCGTTTATATACATCGAGCACATACCACAGATCCCCTCTCGACAATCGTGATCGAAGGCGATGGGCTCTTTTCCCTCCTTGATCAATTGCTCATTCAATACATCGATCATTTCCAGAAAAGACATCTCTGACGAAATATCCTTTACCGGATAGGTTTCGAAATGACCGTTGTCGTTGGCATTTTTTTGACGCCAAACTTTCAATGTCAGATTCATAGTGTAGTGCTGCATACGGAAAGCATTAAAATTATTTGTAACTACGTTGACTAGGTTTGGCCACATCGAACGTAAGGGGTTCTTTGTTTAGTTGCCAATTGTTCTCTGACTGATACGCCCAAGCGGCCACATACGCGTATTGTTGGTCATTACGAAGAGCCTCTCCCTCTTCGGTTTGGCTTTCTTCTCTAAAATGACCCCCGCAACTCTCGTTGCGATCGAGCGCGTCGATACACATCAGTTCTCCTAATTCAATAAAATCGGCCACACGACCTGCCTTGTCAAGCTCGGGGTTCATTTCGTGGATAGAGCCAGGTATCTTGACATCAGACCAAAATTCTTTTTTCAGTTGGCGAATCTCCTCGATGGCTTTAGTGAGGCCTTTTTCGCTGCGGGCCATCCCGCACTGTTCCCACATGATCTTGCCGAGCCGTTTATGAAAACTTTCAACGGTTTTTGTACCCTTGATGCTCATCAGCTTGTTTATGCGCTCGGCCGCTTGTTGCTCTGCTTCTACAAAAGCCGGATGATCGGTTGGGATCGGCTTGGTGGCGATCTCATCGGCCAAATAGTTACCGATGGTATAAGGGATCACAAAATACCCATCTGCCAGTCCCTGCATTAAGGCAGAGGCCCCGAGACGGTTGGCACCATGGTCACTGAAATTAGATTCCCCTAGCGCGTACAGACCTTTTACAGAGGTCATGAGTTCGTAATCGACCCAAAGCCCGCCCATGGTGTAGTGTACGGCTGGATAGATCCGCATAGGGACCTCGTAAGGATTCTCGCCGGTGATCTTTTCGTACATGTCAAAAAGATTTCCGTACTCTTCCTTAACCACTTCTTTACCCAAGCGAATTAAGGTGTCGGTATCCGGATGCTGTAGGCCCTGCTTGTTGGCCTCGGCCTTTCCGTATTTATTGATAAGGTTATACTTAAAGTCAAGATAAACCGCTTGCCCGGTAGTACCCACGCCATATCCTGCGTCACAACGCTCCTTTGCGGCACGAGAGGCCACGTCTCGCGGTACCAGATTACCAAAGGCGGGATAGCGGCGCTCCAGAAAATAATCTCTTTCCTCTTCGGGAATATCGTTGGCAGGTCGTTTGTCGCCAGCCTTGGCAGGCACCCAGATACGACCATCGTTGCGCAACGACTCCGACATCAGCGTCAGCTTAGATTGATGATCGCCACTTACGGGAATACAAGTGGGGTGAATCTGTGTAAAACAAGGATTGGCGAAATAGGCCCCTTTCTTGTGCGCTTTCCAGGCAGCCGTTACGTTGCTTCCCATAGCATTGGTAGAAAGGTAGAATACGTTGCCATAACCTCCGGTACAAAGCAATACAGCATGTCCAAAGTGTCTCTCGAGCTCACCGGTAACCAGGTTACGACAAATGATACCACGTGCCTTTCCATCGATCACCACCACATCGAGCATCTCGTGACGCGTATACATGGTTACTTTACCTAAGGCCACTTGTCTTTCAAGGGCCTGGTAGGCCCCTATCAATAATTGTTGTCCGGTTTGTCCGGCCGCATAAAAAGTACGTTTTACCTGAGTCCCTCCAAAAGAACGGTTATTGAGCAGTCCGCCGTATTCGCGCGCAAAAGGAACACCCTGGGCCACACATTGGTCGATGATATTGACACTCACCTCGGCCAAGCGATGTACATTGGCCTCACGCGCCCTATAGTCTCCCCCTTTAATGGTATCATAAAAGAGGCGGTACACCGAATCGCCATCATTTTGATAATTCTTAGCGGCATTGATACCTCCCTGTGCCGCAATGGAGTGTGCCCTGCGGGGAGAATCCTGAAAACAAAAAGCTTTTACCTGGTATCCCAATTCGCCCAGCGAAGCGGCGGCAGAGGCACCGGCCAATCCGGTACCCACTACGATCACTTCGAGCTTGCGCTTATTGGCGGGATTGACCAGCTTACAATGACCTTTGTAAGAGGTCCATTTTTGATCCAGTGTTCCTGATGGAATTTTAGAGTCGAGCATAAGTAGATCGGTTTCTTCGTAAAGATTATTTTATCCAGCCCAAATACATCGAAACAGGCATCAACGCAAAAACAAGCGGAACAAGAACGGAGAAGATCAACCCAACGGATTCTACCAACGTGATATAACGACCATTGGTCAAACCGAGGGTACGAAAGGCGCTTTGAAAACCATGCAGCAAATGCCAGGCCAAGGCAAAACAACCCAGCACGTATAAGATCACTACCACCAGATTTCCCTGAAACACCTGCAGCATTTCACCAAATAGATCATGATATTCCTTTCCATCGATCATATCAGGGTCGAGTCCGGTTATACGGCTGGGAACCCAGAAATGAGAAATATGCATGACCAAGAATAGAAATAACAGCGTACCCAACAAGCCCATGCTACGACTATACCACTTGCTACCCTTGTTGCCCATAGGCACGGCATATCCCTTTTTGCGGGCAGAGCGGTTCGACAGTTCGAGTAACCACCCTTGTACCATGTGTAAAATGATACCGGCAAAAAGCCCGATCTCCAAAATACGGGGCACCGCGTTAGATCCCATAAAGTGAGCGGCCTTATTGAACATAACACCCCCATCCATAGCGAAGATGCAAGCATTAAGCCCTACGTGCACGATCAGAAAAAGGACCAAGAAGATACCGGTAAGCCCCATTATCCACTTTTTGCCTACGGAAGAAGTAAATAACTCAGACCATTTCATCAGAATATAATTTAAAAAATTTAGCTACTGGCACGGGTTGTCACAGCAATCGTTCGTGGTGCAAAATTAACACCGCAAAGCCGAAAATCAGCTAAAAGATGCAGATAAAAAGTGTCACTGGCAATTCAGACTAACGCAGCAGGTGCGAACCCAATAAACCCTCTACTTTTTGCAGCAAATGAAAGGGTCGGTACGAACGCCACTCGGGTATATTAAAAAGTTCTATAAAGTGATGGTTGCCGACCTGTTTAAACTCAATTTCTGACTGCATGGGCATATTTAAACAAACGGCCCAGCCACCCGATTCGCGAAGCTCATGCGCTAATTCCTCGTAATAGTCAGTGCCATCACTATGAAAATTGAGCACATTCTCTGCCACCAAAATAAACTTGTGGATGGAAGCATCGGCAAAACGCTCTAAGACGCCTCGCTTCAAGAGCATGATATCATTTTCGAGGGCATCGTTCCACTCCCCTATTAACTCTATTACAGCGTAACGCTCCTCATAATCGGCTAACAATACTTTGCAATACAAGGTCCGGCTGCCAAATTCGTCCCATTGCGGGTGTATGTAATAATTGTAGATGGTTTGAGAGAACTCGAACTCCGAGTAGGTCTTGCCATAAAAGGGAGAGCGTACATCTTCTTCGCTCACATAGATATGTTGCCAATTGTAATAAGGCTCCAGCGTATGCATTACGGCTTACTTTCCTTCCAAGAATTGAAGCGCCTTTTTGACGCTTCCCTGACGCAACAACAATTCTCTGGCCTCATCATACTGGGAGAGACCCGATCTTTCCATCAGCATTTTGGTACCCCGGTCAACCAATTTATCGTTGGTGAGCTGCATATTGACCATTTTGTTATCCTCTACACGCCCCAACTGTATCATCACAGCCGTAGAGATCATATTAAGCACTAGTTTTTGAGCCGTACCACTTTTCATTCGAGTACTACCGGTCACAAACTCGGGGCCTACGACTACCTCAACAGGAAAATCGGCAGCTGCGCTTACAGGAGAATTTGGGTTGCAAGAGATACTGCCGGTGACGATCCCTTTCTGCCGACAGGTCTCGAGCGCCCCGATCACATAGGGCGTAGTACCACTGGCCGCAATGCCTATTACCACATCGCGCTCGGATATCTCGTATTCGAGCAAGTCTCTCCAACCCTGCTCCTTACTGTCTTCTGCAAATTCAACCGCCGTTGTAATGGCCTTTTCGCCTCCAGCGATCAGTCCTATGACCAAACCGTAGGGAACCCCAAAGGTGGGCGGACACTCACTGGCATCCACGATTCCGAGGCGACCACTGGTGCCGGCTCCAATATAAAATAGGCGCCCCCCCATCAACATTTTATCACTAATGGCCTCAATGAGCTTTTCGATCTGGGGGATCGCCTTCTTGACCGCACCGGGCACCGTATTATCCTCGTTGTTGATATGCATCAGCAGCTCGGCAATGGGCATCTTTTCGAGATGATGGTACGAACTGGATTGCTCTGTTATTCTTTCGAAGGACATGGCAAATTTTATGAGTGATAACGAACAAGCCCTTGCATGGGATGCTGCAAGACCTGACCGAGTTCAAATTCGTAAGCGTGGCAAAGTTGCTGGATTATATCCCGAAATCCAAATGCCACCCCGCCCGTAAAATGAACGGGGTATTTCCAGACCTCCTTGTACTTGCAGAGGTGTTGAAAAAAGAAATCATTGAGCCCGTCCTCGATGATATTCTCGATCATGTAATGTCCGCGATTCTCAGCCAAAAACCGTGTGTACGCTGCCAGATAACGATTGGGCAACGGTTTTTTGTATACGTTCTCCAATATCTCGGGGGCCGTTGTTACAAAGGTGGCATCGAAGCGAGAACGGAGATCCTCATCAAAGGTATTATAGAGATAATACTGGATGACCTTCTTTCCTAAGTAGGCACCGCTTCCCTCATCCCCTAACACATAACCAAGGCCCGGACTGTTACGGACGATCTTCTTTCCATCATAATAGCAAGAGTTAGACCCCGTGCCCAAAATGCAGGCAATTCCCTTTTGCGTTCCACAGAGCGCGCGGGCCGCCGCCATAAGATCGTGGGTAACCGTTGCATTCGCCTCCGGAAATACTTGCCGCAATGCTTTTCGTACCGAGCGTACATTAGTTGGGTTAGCGCAGCCGGTTCCATAGTAATAGATATCGGTTATTCCCCGGGTGCGAACCGAGGGCCACAACTCAGTTTTCAATACCGAAACGATCTGCGCTGTCGAAAGAAAGTAAGGGCTGATCCCTTGCGTGAATATCGTTTTTTTCTTACCCTTTTCGAGCACACACCACTCCGTTTTCGTAGCCCCGCTATCTGCAATCAACGTAACAATCGCCATATAGAAATCTTAGTAGGTCCAGAGAGGGTTTAGCCTCAAATCCAGTAATTTGCGTCAAATTACAGAATAAGCACAATAATGAGCAATAAAAAATGGGACTGGGCCCTTCCACTGCTATTTTCGGGTGTGCTTATAGCGGGAATGTGGCTGGGACATCGTCTTACGCTCCAATCGGGATTGGGTCTTTTTCAAAAAAATAAAGGAAGCGCTTTGCAAGAGACCCTCGATCTGATGCGACTTCACTACGTGGATACCCTAAAGATCGACAGCATCGAACAACTTTCCATCGAGCAGCTGATGGACCATCTCGATCCACACTCAGTATATCTCGCTCCGCAAGCATTACAGGCTGCCAACGAGGAGCTTTCAGGAAATTTTGAAGGTATCGGTGTGGAGTTTACCATACGAAAAGACTCTGTCATCATCACCCACGTAATTCCAAAAGGGCCGAGCAGTAAAGTAGGACTTGAACCCGGAGACCGCATTATCAAAGCAGGCGATTCCTCTTTGTTACAAAGAGCGCTATCGGCCGATCGGGTCAAAGAGCTGATAAGAGGCCCTAAAAGATCGAGCATCACGCTCCAGTTGGTAAGAGAAGGTAAGAAGATCGAAAAAACGATCGTTCGCGGAGAGATCCCATTACCGGCCGTTGATGCTGCTTACCTGATCGATGATACCACCGGATACATCAAATTAAATCGTTTTTCAGAAAATAGCTACGAGGAGTTTATGGAAGCGCTCGAGGAGCTGCTTCAAAAAGGGATGCTTCAATTACTGTTGGACCTGCGTGGCAACGGAGGTGGGTTTATGAATGAGGCGGTAGATATGGCCGATGAATTTCTGGACGCCGATAAACTGATCGTCTATACCCAAGGGGCTCATTATCCCAAAAAAGAATACCGATGCAAAAGGCCCGGTTTATTTGAGAAAGGAAAACTAGTAGTGTTGGTTGATGAAAACGCAGCGAGTGCCAGCGAGGTGCTGACCGGAGCGTTGCAAGACTGGTGCAGAGCTACCGTAGTGGGAATGCCCACTTTTGGAAAGGGATTGGTACAAGAACAATTTGAGCTCAGTAACCGAGCGGCCATCCGGCTGACCGTAGCACGGTACTACAGTCCGCTGGGGCGAAGTATTCAGCGCTCCTACCAAGAGGGAAACGAAGCCTATCACGAGGCGGCCGCAAACAGGTCATTGCACCCATTGTCTGATGAGAAAAATGACACCGGCAAGGTGCGGGAACAAAAAAAATACGTGACTGCCTGTGGCGACACACTCTATGGCGGCATCGGCATTATGCCCCACGTGCTGGCCGGTCCACGCGTAAGCCCCGATAGCGAGGAGTGGCTTCTATTGACGAGTGGTAGTTTGCTAGAAGATTTTACGCTTGAATTTTATACTCGCCACCGTAAAGAGATACAAGCGTTTGTTTCTCCCGAAGCCTTGCTCCATTCAAAAGCTTTACTCGAGCGTTTTACGCAGGAATGGAAAAGTCATGCCCCTCAATATGGACCCCTGCCTGCCGACATACTGGCCTATCCCCTGGCGAGATTGGCCCGGTACCGTTGGGGCAACCAGGGATACTATCAGATCGTCAACCGGCAAGATCCGGTCGTAGAAAAAGCGAGAATACATCTATCCCAATAAATTACTGAAGCCATGGACATCAAAAACAACATTCTAGAGACGATCGGCAATACTCCGCTCATCAGAATCAATAAACTAGCCAAGGATGTTGTTTGTCCGGTCCTTGCCAAAGTAGATTATTTTAATCCCGGCAACTCCATTAAAGACAGGATGGCCCTGAAGATGGTCGAAGTAGCGGAGCAAGACGGACGACTAAAACCCGGTGGCACCATCATAGAAGGAACCAGTGGCAATACAGGAATGGGGCTAGCCTTGGCTGCTGTGGTCAAAGGCTACAAATGCATCTTTGTTACCACCGATAAGCAATCCAAAGAAAAAGCAGACATTCTAAAGGCCGTTGGGGCCGAAGTGATCGTATGCCCTACCAATGTACTACCAGAAGACCCTCGCAGCTATTACAGCGTGGCAGCTCGACTGGCCAGAGAGATCCCCAACTCTTGCCACATGAATCAGTACGATAACCTGGCCAACCGCCAGGCACACTACGAAACCACCGGCCCGGAGATCTGGCGGCAAACCGACGGAAAGATCACGCATCTGGTCTGCACGGCGGGCACCGGAGGTACCATTACCGGAACGGCCATGTACCTCAAAGAGCAGAACCCCAACATTAAGATCTGGGCCATTGACGTCTTCGGATCGCTGCTGACCAAATACTTTCGTACCGGAGAGATCGATATGAATGAGGTAAAGCCCTACATCAGCGAAGGTTTTGGCGAAGACTTTGTGCCAAAGAACTACGACATGCGCTTTATCGATCATTTCGAACAGGTCACCGATCGAGACGGTGCCGTTATGGCGAGAAAACTGGCCAAAGAAGAAGGGCTCTTTTGCGGATATAGCGCAGGCAGTTGCCTGCAGGGCCTCTTACAGGTAAAGGCCAATCTAAAAAAAGACGATCTGGTCGTTTGCATTTTGCATGATCATGGCAGCCGATATGTAGGCAAGATCTATAATGACCAGTGGATGATGGAGAGAGGTTTCCTGGACGTAAAGACCATACGCGATATCGTCAGCGCAAGAGGGGCTAAGAAACTCATCAGTGCCGGTCCCGAACATACAGTGGCCGATTGTGTAGAGCTGATGAAAAAATATGACATAGAACAGATC
>JBJTFT010000203.1:0-3327 GCA_046093525.1 Sphingomonadales bacterium
AATGGGCAACAGTTTCATTTTTATGGATATTTACCCATAGAAGAGAAGGCGAGAGAGAAAATGATCCGGCAAATAGAGTCCGCTGCGAAAAAAGAGAATACTACGCAACTTTTTATTGAAACCCCTTACCGTAACAATCAACTATTGGCTGCATTGCTTCAACAGCTGCAGCCCTCTACGCTTCTTTGCCTAGCCGTAGCGTTGACCGGACCTGCCGAGTGGGTGCGTACCCAAACGGTTTCCGAGTGGAAACAACAGCTACCGGATCTGCACAAACGCCCCGTAATTTTTTTAGTACTCCCCGATCGCTGATCAGCCGGGTATTTCAGCGAGCATACAACGTGCACTACCACCCCCGACCTCTTCGATCGTAGAGAGCGAACAGTGCACTATTTCGTTATATTGGCTTAGTTGTTCGCATTGCAACGGGGTCAACGAACGATAGGCTTGCGTGCTCATGACCAGTAAGGGCAGCCCACCATGACCCTGAAGTTCGAGCATGTTACCTGCAAAAGAACTCACCTGCTTTCGCGTAATCGTTACCACCTGTTTTTTTGATTCGCTACAAAAAGAAAGCAGCTGTTGTCGCTGCCCGTCGTTAGCAATACTGTCCAAACAGACAATAACCTGGTTGTTAGCTACGGCCATCATTACATTGGTATGATAATACGGAAACCCGGCGCTATCAGCAGCATCAAAAATACAGGGTGTATATCCGGCAAGCTGGCAAAAATCGTTCAGTACCCTTTCGTGGGTTCGAGGACTACGACAGACATAGGCAATTTTAGCATCCCGATCAAGTACCATACTACCCGTTCCTTCTAAAAAAAAATCTTGCTGCTCGTAATAACTAAGATCAACCTTCTTAAAAAAAGAAAATCGCTGTTCAATATACTCTAAGACAGAGGCCTTACGTTCGGCGCGTCTATTCATTGCAAACATCGGGTATAAAAAGAACTCATCTGTTTCGTGAAAAGAGATCCAGTTGTTAGGAAAGAGGGCATCTGGGGTTGGTGGATCTTGCGTATCCTGCACCACATGAACCTCTACCCCTTTTGTTTGTAAAATGGTAACTAGTGCATCAAATTCGCGCAAAGCTTTTTTGGCAATCGCCTCGCTGGTCGTCTTTAGCTGAAAAAGATTATTGACCGCCGTTTGCGGGTTGTAACCAAAGGCAAAGGGCCTCACCATTAGAACCCGCTTACAGATCATAACCCATACCGATCTATCAGGTACAGCAGGGCTGCCATATTCACGGCACCCAATTCCAGCTCCCGTTTATTGACCGCCTCAAAGACATCACTTCGGGCATGGTGATAATCGAAATAGCGCTGCGAATCGGGTTGCAGTCCGGCTACCGGTGTATTGAACAATCGATTGAGCGGACCAATATCGGCACCACCTCCCCCACGCACAAATTCGGAGCAACCATAAGGAGAGATCAGCGGTTGCCATTGCATGATCTTTTGAAACTGCGCATCCGAAACCGTAAAGCCCAAGGCACGCGGCGTAAACCCGCCCGCGTCGGACTCAAGGGCGAACACATGTTTCTCTGCGTTGCGCTTGGCCTCTTCGGCATATTTCGTGCCACCACGCAATCCATTTTCTTCGTTGGCAAAAAGTACAAAGCGGATGGTGCGTTGCGGCGCATAGCCCATCGCTTTAAAGGCTCGCAAGATCTCGATGGTCTGTACACAACCGGCTCCATCGTCGTGCGCCCCTTCTCAATTATCCCAACTATCCAGATGCCCACCTACCGTGATGATCTCATTGGGAAAAACGGTTCCTTTAAGTTCGCCGATCACATTGTGCCCGATGGTATCGGGTAAAAAATGACCCTGGGTGCGAAGGCCAACCTGCACGGATCCCGGAGCCGAAGTTTGTACAGCACCTTGTGAGGCCGGTTGCGTACCATCTTGTTTTTCCCCTTGTGCAGAACGTTGTGCGATAAAACCCGATAGCCGATCGGCATCTTGCAGGCCAATGGCCACGGCCGGGATCTTATTGTACAAACTATCGTAGCGAGTAGATCCGGTATGGGGATGATTATCGGTGCTATGGCTCATACTTCTGACCACTACGCCGACTGCGCCGTAGCGAGCGGCTTGAGAAGGCCCTTGCCCGCGAAACTTGTTGGCATCTCCATACGCCTGAAACGTTCGCACCATGGTGGGATTAAACGGATAATTATAAAAAACGATCTTGCCTTTTACCTCTTGTTGTCGTTGTTGCAGCTCTTCGAAAGAACGTACCTCCATTACAGGAGCCATCAATTCGGTAGGGCCTGTGCCGATCGAATTACCCAAGGCCACTATATCTAGCGCTATACTTTTTCCATTGATAACAGCACGGGCCTGGTCTTGTCCACCCCTTACCCAATGCGGTACCATGCACTCTTGCTTAAAGGTGCTGTCGGCACCAGCCCGTTGCATAGCCGCTACTCCCCATAGCTCCGCCTTGACCATACCCGCAGAGCCTGCTAATCGCGGCCCGATCTGCTTGGTAAGCACACGCAGATTTTCGTAGGCCGAAGAACGCAACAAGATCTCATCGGCCAATCGTCTTATAAAAATTGAATCGTTGGATTGTGCGGCTAGCTGCCCCGTAAAAAGAAGGCCCAGCAGCAAAGCCATAAAGATGGAGCAGATCCGGAACGACCGAAGAGGGATAGGTGTTATCCTATTGTAAAAGGGTCTTATCCCATTGTAATTGGGTCTTGTCATACTGTAAATGGTTCTTAAAGTAATGTAAAGAGGCTCATCGCCATTTGAAGATAATAAATTTAGCCGGCCGCAGAGCCGAAACTGCTACCTTTGTACATTGTTTCGCGTATGAAAATCGGAATCGTTTGTTATCCCACTTTTGGAGGTTCGGGGGTGCTGGCCACCGAGCTGGGCAAGGCCCTGGCGCAGAAAGGCCATGAGGTGCATTTTATCACCTACCAGCAACCTGTGCGACTGGACCGCTTTGATCCGCACATCATCTATCACGAGGTACAGGTACCGACCTATCCCCTATTTGATTTTCCGCCCTACGAAACCGCACTAGCCAGCACCATGGTCGATGTGATCAAGAATGGACAACTAGACCTGTTGCACGTTCATTATGCCATTCCTCATGCTTCGGCGGCGTATATGGCCAAACAGATCTTGGCTAAAGAAGGGATTCACATACCCGTTATCACCACCTTGCACGGCACCGATATCACCCTGGTGGGACGCGATAAGACCTATGCCCCCGTCGTTTCTTTCTCGATCAACGAAAGCGATGCCCACACGGCCGTATCGCCAAACCTACGCGAAGAAAACAACAAGTATTTTTGCATTA
>JBJTFT010000204.1:0-2936 GCA_046093525.1 Sphingomonadales bacterium
ATGCAACAACTGGATGAGATCTTGGCGCAAGCCGGATCGGCGCTGCTGTTCAAACACAGTACCCGTTGTTCAATCAGTAACGTAGCACTCGAACGGCTCAACAAATCGTCACTTTCCGATCTGGCCCCTTCTTATTTGCTCGATCTGCTGTCTTATCGCGATATCTCAAACGCTATCGCCTCTCGTTTACAGGTGCATCATGAGTCGCCGCAAGTGCTTTTGGTAAAGGGTGGACAATGCGTGTACGACGAGAGTCATTTGTCGATATCCGCTGAGGAGTTAGAAGATGAGCTAAAAAAGATCAATACACCCTAACCTCTCACAGGCCTTGTGCATTGATAAAATTGACCAGCGCTGCGGTATTTTTCAGCTTTAGCTTCTTTAAAATATTATACCGGTGTACCTCAACGGTCTTCAGCGAGATCTCCAATTGCTGGGCGATCTCTTTTGAAGACAACCCCTGCTTGATATGGGTTACTACTTCGATCTCGCGCTTCGACAGCAAATTCATATCGGGAAATTCACTTTCCTCGTCGAGCTCCTGATGAGCCACTATATTTTTGATCTCCTCGCAGATGTACTTATTACCGGCCAGCACCTCGTCGATGGCTTTGAACAGCTCGTCTTTAGAAGAATTCTTGGTAACATACCCACGGGCGTCCATTTGGAACATTCGGCGGGCATAGGCCGGCATGGCGTGCATCGAGATGCCGATCACCTGGCTCTGCGGGGAGTGCTTCAACATCAGCTTGGTGGCTTCAAAACCATTGGTAGGACTCATGTTGATGTCCATCAGAATAATATGAGGCTTATGGGCAGCGGCTAGTACAAGGCCTTCTTGCACGTCACTGGTCTCGCCAATAACCTCAAATCGAGGATCGGTAGAGAGTACGATGTCCCAAGACTCCCGGATCAACTTGTGGTCATCAATTAATAGGATCGTAATCTTGCTCATGGAACAAGGTTTTCAAAGGTTAGGTTAATTCGAATGTAAGAAAATCCGTTCGACTACTCTATTTTTGTACTTGTTTTTTAAAAATAGGTCCCCATGCGAAACTTGCTTGTTTTTTTTCTTTATTGTTTACCCCTACTTTCATTAGCCCAAGAAGACAGCACCGAGGTATTTGACTATAGCCAATTCGGAGATGCCCAAGGGGTCAAACGCTATTGCAATCAAAAGGTATTGAACCAGACCCCACAACGTATCATCAGCATAGGCATGGAGCAACTGGGCAGCTTTGCGGTGCCCGATTTACCCCTGTCGGCCATGTTGCCTGCCATGCAAAGTTTTTCGGCCACTGGCCTGTTCGGACTAAAAGCACAGGTCAACATTCCGGTCGTTTCCACCAATAAGATTATCTGGCAACTGGGTGCAAATTATTGGGGCAGCCGTATCTCGATAGAAAATCCGGGTACTCATCCATTGGCAAGCAGGCTATCGAACCATAACCTCACCAGCACGGGCCTCAATACTACCATTTTCAAGCCCCTCAACGAAAAGAACTTTTTGATCGTACAGGCCAGCGCGGATTTCAATGGAATTTTTGAAGAATTGAATGACATCAATAGTAAGTCCCTTACCATAAGCGGATCTGCCCTGTACGGATGGAAATTATCGGAGAAGAATATGCTCGGTGTAGGATTGGCCCGCACGTACAGGGCCGGCCAAATTATGCACTTGCCTGTTGTACTATGGAACAAGACCTTCAACGACAAATGGGGCATGGAACTCTTGCTGCCCGCCCGCGGACATCTCCGCTACAATTTTTCTACGGCCAGCATTGTACAACTGGGCTTTGAACTGGAAGGAAATCAATTTTGGATGCGTCTGCCGGGAAGTACCAATGGCACCATCTTTATTCAGCGCGGAGAACTCAAGCCACGCATTATGTGGGATAAGAAACTGACCGGATTTTTGTGGTTCAACGCGCAGGCAGGGCTTCGCTACAACTGGCGCTTCGACGGAATGGATGTTTATGACGGAAAAAAACTCAGTCAGCGCTACTTTACCAGTGCACTGGGCAATCCGCTCTACGTCGGATTCAGTTTGCATTTTGTATCGCCCTAAACTACTTGGCTACTTGGCGTGTCCAGGTATCGCTTCTTCCGATGAGCGAAACCCCTATATATCCTCTAACATCGATGCTATTGGAGCTTGTCATCTTGATAGTGCATGAATATGTGTTGCCATTCTTGGGATCATAGATGCTGCCCTCTTCCCATACATTTTTTTCGGTAGGCACAAAACCCCAAACATTGACCAGACCCAAAATAGGCCTGGTACGAGAAGCTTCCTCAGGATGGTTCTTGTCTACTTTCGGCTTTCCGGTTTCAGGGTCATTGGGTTCTTTTAACCACACGATCTTTCCCTGATACTTATCTCCATTCTTATAGATACGAACCATGGCTGTTCCCTCGCCCGTTTTCCAGATACCAACAATGGCATCGGGATTACCGGGTTGACTCGTAAAAGAAGTAGCGCCTATCCAAAGAGAAAGGCCGTATAAAAGTAAAAAGAGGCTACGCATCTTCATATACATCGGTTTAAAGATGTTACAAATATAAAAAAGTGGAGGCGACCGGAGTCGAACCGGTGTCCAAACATATTCGTCAAAAGCTTTCTACATGTTTATTTCGGCATTGATTGTCGAAAGCAGGCAGGAACCGAACGTACCAACCGGCTTCGTAGCTGCGATTATCTTGAGCAAACAGCGCAGACTGCCCTTTCGAAAAAGGGCCTGCTTACCGCAACCTGTTTTAGTTTTGAGTCGGCGGCGGGGCTTGGTAACAGATCAACCGGCCCGGCGGCCCTAATGACTACCTGATCACTGATTAGGCAGCCATGGCATACTGAGTATTGCCATTTGAGTTTTCGTATTCAGATTTAACTGCTAATTACGCAACGCAGTACATGCTTACACTTTCAAAGAACGATG
>JBJTFT010000205.1:0-2763 GCA_046093525.1 Sphingomonadales bacterium
CTTCACTACACTCTTGCGCTTCTCCTTCTACCATCATCAGATTCTTTTCGGTAGCGGCAATGATAAAATCCATATTGGATTTTTCCATTTGGCTACGAGTCGGGTTGATGACGAATTCTCCGTCTACACGAGACACTCGAACCTCAGAGATGATCTCTTTAATGGGAATATCAGAAACAGCAAGAGCTGCAGAAGCGGCCAAACAAGCCATGGCATCGGGCATAATTTCCGGGTCGCTGGAAATAAGGGTGACCAACACCTGCACGTCGCAGAAATAATCTTCGGGAAATAGCGGACGAAGTGCCCGATCGATCAAACGACTGGTGAGCACCTCGTAGTCATTGAGCTTTGCTTCGCGTTTGAAGAAAGAACCCGGAATGCGTCCGGCTGCAGCGAATTTCTCTTGGTAATCGACGGTGAGAGGAAAAAAGCTTTGCCCCTCTTTGGGTTCGCGGTTGGCTACCACGGTAGCTAAGATCATGCAATTGCCCATAGAAACGGTAACGGCACCGTCGGCCTGGCGGGCTATTCGACCTGTTTCGATCGTAACGATCCGACCCTGACCGATATCAATTTTTTTACTAATAGGTTGTTGTAACATACACGAAATTTTAAGAGACAGTGTCTCTGGTATATAAGTAGAATGAGTAGTGATTAGCAGTAGCTGGCAATCAGCATCAACCTGTCTTTTTTAAAAGTCAGCAGGCGAATCCATCCACCCCTTCCAATAAAACTATTTTCTGATTCCCAACTGCTCGATCAGCTTACGATAACCACTGAGGTTATGCTTTTGTAAGTAATTGAGAAGACGCTTGCGCTTACCTACCAGCTGCATAAGGCCGCGGTGCGTAGAGAAGTCTTTTTTGTTGGCTTGAAGATGATCGCTGATCTGGCTGATCCGCTCGGTGAGCAGTGCGATCTGTCCCTCAATAGAGCCCGTGTTAGTAGCACTACCGGCGTACTGAGAGATAATTGTTGCTTTTTTTTCTTTTGCTAAAGGCATCTTAGTAAATTTTAATTTTTCATCCGATTATCTGATTCATCCGACATCAGGGCCGCAAAAGTAAGACAAACGCCTTGAATAGCAAGGGTTCAGCACTGATTTTTTTACATATTTAGCCCTGCTTACCCTTGATTATCAGCCGATAGCTTAGTTTTGACCCGTGAATCATTCTACCGACACCCAAACCATCTTGCGGTTGCAATTACCGACCGATCCCCGTTGGGTCGACCTGGCAGCCCTTTCGTTAGAAGATATTTTGACCGATCATGCCTATTGTGAACAAAAGGCAGCTACCACCTGCATCTCGCTCATACAGCGCTACTCGATGCACGAACTTATCGTTAAAGAACTATCGCCCATCGTAACCGAAGAATGGGGTCATTTTCGAGCCGTGCTGGCCGAGTTGGAAAAAAGAGGGCTTCGGCTAGGCAAACAGCGCAAAGACCTATATGTAAATGCGCTGTTGGACTTTCAGCAAAAAGGGGGTAGTCCCGAGGGCCGATTGCTGGATCAACTGCTAACGATGGCCTTAATTGAGGCGAGAAGTTGCGAGCGCTTTAAACGACTTAGCGAAGGGCTTCAGGATCCCTATTTGCGAAAGTTCTATCGAAAATTCATGGAAAGCGAGGCCGGACATTACACGCTTTTCATCAAACTGGCCGATCACTATATCGACAAAGACAAGGTCAGAAAAAGATGGAGGGAATGGCTACGATACGAAGCGCAAGTGATCGAGTCGCTCGAGGTAAGAGGAGACCGGATCCACTGATATGCATATCCCCCTTGTTCAAGAAGCCTTGGCGGCCCTGCGGGGCGTAAACGATCTCTCGCCCTATGAACCCATTGGTGGCGGACTCATCAACTACTCGTACGGTGTTACTACCCAACACAACGAGAAGATTTTTTTGCAACAGATCAATGAGGCAGTGTTTTTGCACCCCGATCGGATCGCCAACAACCTACAGCTCATTTATGCTGCATTACAAGCACGAAACGCTGCCCATCTAATGGCCAAACCCCTTTCTTTTAAGACTGATGCCTGGCTGTTCCGTGATTCAAAAGGACACTATTGGAGAGCGGCCGATTTTATATCTTCAAAGACTCTCCACCACACTACCGATCTTTCTACCTTACAAGTAGCCGTCCAATCCTTTGCGAATTTTACCTCGCTACTACGTGATCTGAACACTGACCGGCTCTCCCCTACCTTGGAAAATTTTCATGATCTCTCACTGCGATTTGAGCAGTTTGAACAAGCGATACAAGAAGGAGACCAGACCCGACTAGCAGAAACAAGTTGGCTTATAGAAGCATTGCATACAAGGATCGGATACGTGCAGTTGTATCGTCAATTATGCAAAGCTCCCGCTGATTTTAAAAAAAGAGTGATGCACCACGATGCCAAGCTCAGCAATCTGTTATTTGACACCGCTGAGCAACAAGTGGTGGCTATAGCCGATCTGGATACCACCATGCCGGGCTATTTCTTTTCGGATCTGGGCGATATGATCCGCTCGATGGCTGCCTCTGCTGATGAAAATAAGGAACAGCCCGGTTCCGTATATATTGTACCGGAGGCCTATGAGACCATCTTCAATAGCTATTACTACGCGCTAAAAGATCAATTAACGAGCGCTGAAACCAAACTTCTGCACAGCGCAGGGCTTGTTATGATCTATATGCAGACCTTGCGTTTCTTAACGGATTACCTGATGGGAGATCGTTATTATCAAACCAACAGACCCGGCCAGAATAAAGAT
>JBJTFT010000206.1:0-10527 GCA_046093525.1 Sphingomonadales bacterium
GAGCAGGGATTGCAAGTAGCCCGCATTATCGCAGCCCGCGCGCTGGGTATAACAGTGCCAGGCGTCACCATCAATCGCTATTGTGCTTCTGGTTTGGAGGCCATTGCCATGGCAACAGCCAAGATCAGGTCGGGTCAAGCTGATTGTATTGTGGCGGGTGGTACCGAGAGTATGAGCTTAGTTCCTACTGCAGGATGGAAGACGGCCCCGGCTTATTCCATTGCATCCGATAATCCGGATTATTATTTGAATATGGGACTTACGGCCGAGGCAGTGGCCAGCGATTTTAAAATTGGCCGAGAGGCGCAAGATGAGTTTGCTTATCACTCTCATCAAAAAGCGATCGCTGCCATAGAGGCGGGTCATTTCAAAAAAGGAATTCTGCCGATTTCAGTAGAAGAAGTGTATCTCGACTCGGCGGGAAAAAAGAAGCAACGCAGTTTTGTAGTTGATACAGACGAGGGGCCAAGGGCTGATACGTCGATGCAAGCCCTTGCCAAGTTAAAACCTGCTTTTTCGGCGAAGGGTGTTATAACCGCTGGCAATTCTTCGCAAACCTCCGATGGAGCCGCTTTTGTAGTGGTCATGAGCGAGACACTAGTAAAGGAACTCGGACTTACGCCATTGGCCCGTTTGGCGAGCGTGGCGGTGGCCGGGGTCGATCCGCGTATTATGGGCATAGGCCCGGTCAGCGCTATTCCTAAAGCCCTGCAACGAGCAGGGCTACGACTCGACCAGATCGATCTGATCGAGCTTAACGAGGCCTTTGCCTCGCAGGCATTGGCCGTCATACAGCAGGCTGGGCTGGACCCGCAAAAAGTTAACATAAACGGAGGAGCCATCGCCTTGGGGCATCCCTTGGGCTGCACCGGTTGTAAGCTGACCATTCAAAACATCAATGATCTTCAGCGACTTAGAAAAAAATGGGGAATGATCACTGCATGCGTGGGCGGAGGCCAGGGCATTGCGGGGATCATTGAAAGGGTCAACTAGTGGTTACCAATTATTTTTTTTAGCCTCCCACTTGCGAATTTGGTGAGAATTTTATATACCTTTTCGCTATGAATGTGGCCGAGACTTCCTCTACTGCAGCTCCCTTTCGTACCCAATCGGGTCTGACCCCTTATTCAGGTCCGTTCACAGAGGCCGAGTTAGTGCACTTGCTTCGTCGCACCATGTTCGGTGTAAAGCGTACCGATCTCAGCTACTTCAAAGGACGTTCTATGAACCAGGTTGTAGGAGAGCTTCTATCACCCACAGCACCGTCACCTGCCCCACCGGTCAAAGAATATACGATTGCGGCTACCCCTGGCGTTAACCCCGATACGGCTATCGCACAGGGCACTACATGGGTCAATGATATCAATAACGACGGTACCGTGCAATCGTTACGACGCTCTTCGCTAAAAAAATGGTTAACGGGCAACATGATCAATCAAGATCGCAGTATTCGCGAAAAGATGATCATGTTTTGGACCGACCATTTTGGCAATGAGGCGGTCGATATCGGCTATGGTAACTGGGTCTATACCCAGCATCAACTGATCCGTCAGTTCGCCTTGGGTAATTTCAGGACCCTGATCACTAACATTACGACCGATGTGGCCATGCTGCGTTATCTGAATGGTTACCTGAACAACGCCACGGCTCCCGACGAGAATTATGCCCGTGAATTATTTGAACTTTTTACCCTGGGAAAAGGACCCGATTCTCGCTATACTGAAGCCGACGTAAAAGAGGCGGCCAAAGTATTGACCGGATGGACCATCAATTTTACAACCTATCAACCTGTCTTTACCAGTACGCGTCATAGCTCCGTCAATAAGACCTTCTCTCCGTTCTTTAACAACACGGTGATCACTGGCAGAACGGGCGCTACGGCCGGCACCCTGGAGATCAACGATATGATGGCCATGCTCTTTGCGCAACGCGAAGTAGCAAAGTTCATTGCTCGCAAGGTCTATCGTTGGTTTGTGTATTATACCATCGATGCGGCCACCGAACAAAATGTAATAACTCCGCTGGCCGATATCTTTAGAGATAGTGGCTATGAGATCAAACCGATGTTGGATGCACTTTTCAAGAGCGAACACTTCTACGATCAAATGAACCGAGGCTGTTATATCAAAACGCCCGCCGACCTGGTTATTGGTTCGCTTCGTGAGATGAATGTTAGCTTTGCGCCCGCCACGGACTGGGACACCAACTATGGTTTGTGGAACACCTTTTATTCGTGGATGAGCAATATGGGGCAGAACCTGTACGATCCCCCTAATGTATCGGGATTACCGGCTTATTATCAAGAGCCTAGTTTTCATGAACTCTGGATCACTTCCGATTCCTTGCCCAAGCGTAACCAGTACACCGATATCATGATCTCGACCGGCTATGTGCGAAACAATGTGCGGGTTCAATTCAATTGTGTGGAGTGGGCCCGCTCACTGTACAATCCGGGTAACCCGAATGACCTGATCGATGGTGCCATCAGTTATCTGTTTCAAAATACGTTGAGTGATGTGGCCAAGATGCAGATCAAAACCCAACTATTACTCACGGGGCAGCAGTGGGATTACTATTGGACCAATGCGTGGATGGCGTACGAATCGAATCCGACCACGGCCAATTTTAATATCGTCAATAGCCGATTACGATCGTTGTTCCAATATTTGCTCAAATTATCCGAATACCAGTTGATCTAATATGAAAAGAAGAGACTTTTTATCCGGGGCCGTTCCCATGGCTGCACTCTTACCGGAGTTGATCAACGGATATTCCGTCAATGCCTTTACCATGCAAAATTCGCTGGTACAGGCGCTGATGCGCGGCGAGACGCTCACCGATCATGTACTGGTCATCATTCAACTCTCCGGCGGTAACGACGGACTCAAGACAGTAAGTCCCGTTGCCGATTATTCAAAATATTTCAAGGCCCGCAGCAACGTCGCTATTCCGGAGGCTGCTGTGTTGCCGATCGCGGGTGTTACCGGTACCGGTCTTCATCCGGCCATGACGGGATTGCAAAGTTTATTTGCTGAGGGAAAGGCCAAGGTGGTTCAGTCGGTGGGTTATCCGCAACCTAACTTCTCTCACTTTAGGGCGACCGATATCTGGATGAGTGGATCCAATAGTAACCAAGAAGTATATAGCGGATGGGCCGGTCGTTATCTGGATTACGAGTATCCCGGTTATCCGGACGGATATCCTAACGCAAGTATGCCCGATCCATTGGCGATCCAGATCGGCAGCAGTACATCGCTTACGCTGCAAGGCCCTACGCGTAACATGGGACTCAGCATTACCAATCCTTCGTCGTTCTATAATTTATTATCGGGGGCTACCGACTATGCGCCCAACACCCGTGCCGGAAAAGAGCTCACGTACATCAGGCAGATCAATCAACAAACGCAGGGTTACGCCTCTGTGATTCGCACGGCTGCCAATGCAGTGACGGTGCAGGCACCTTATCCTACCGGAAATTCATTGGCCGATCAGCTAAAGATCGTGGCACGACTCATCAAAGGCGGTCTTAAGACCCGGGTATACATGGTGAGCTTCGGTGGTTTTGATACACACTCGGTGCAAGTAAACGCCGATAAAGTGACCGGAACGCATGCCACCTTACTTGGTCGTGTCTCCGCGGCCATCAAGGCGTTTCAGGACGATCTTAAGTTCTTGTCGATCGAAGACAGGGTATTGGGGATGACCTTTAGTGAATTTGGTCGTCGGGTACGTTCCAATTCGAGCGTGGGTACCGACCATGGTGCGGCGGCACCACTTTTCTTGTTCGGCAGTCAGGTAGATCCGGGTATGTTGGGTGTTAATCCTACCTTACCGGCATCGGCAACGGTCAATGATAATTTGCCGATGCAGTACGATTTTAGAAGTGTGTATGGTACCATCCTCGAAAAGTGGTTCTGTCTCGATAAATCGGTCGTTCAATCGCTGTTCCCTCCCAATATCAATAGCCAGCTGCAAACACTTCCATTGGTAAAGCAAGGCGCCTGCAGTGGTATTACGCCTCCGCCGCTGCCTTCACGGGAGTTATCCATCACTAACTTTCCTAATCCTTTTACGTCGCGTACTACGATACAGTTTACGACAGAGGGAGGACATACATTACTGCAAGTGTTTGATACCCTCGGAAGACTTATTGGTATTTTGGCCAATAAGGAATTTGTGGCCGGTACGCATCGCCTCGATTTTGATAGCGAGGGATTGCCCCCCGGCATCTACTATGCGCGTTTGCAAAATGGTATTGCGCAAGAGGTGCGAGCCATGATGAAAGTTCGGTAATCAACTGTTGCGATGAACTAGTCTGATGAACACTCGTTGAGGGTTCTATGATCCTTTGTTGATGAACGAGAATGCATGCTGTCGCACCGATCAATCTGTTATGCGGTGTCCCGCATTGACCCAATCCGTGATCTTTTGTTTGTCGATGGTGGTGAGCTGACCGTTCTGCGGCATAAAAGTGGGCGTTCCATTTACACAACGAAGCCGGATGCGGTCCCAACTGGCCACGATAGAGGCATCGGTATCCAGGTTTTTTCCGCCACTGGCTCCTCCATTCAAATGGCAGGGTCCACAATAGCCACTAACGAGTTGTTTTACGGCCGCGTATTTAGGTCCATAAGCTTCGATGGTGGTACTGATGGTATCGGAACATCCTTTCTGGTTGATGACCCAGATGACGTATTTGCCGGCTGCCAGACCGGTGAAGTTGGGATTGGCCTGGGGGGTGCCGTTGTTGAGCTGATAACGCAAGGTGTCTCCGCGGGGGTAGAAAACAGAGATGCTTCCATTGTTCACACCGCCAATGGCCGGATTCTTGGTAAACTGAATATCATAGTTGGTGCCTGCACAACGATCGGTGGCGTCTTGCTTTGTACAGCCGCCAAGTACCGCTAGCCCACAAATCAATGTGATGATCAGATGTCTCATATATCTACAAGATATTAAAAATTCTACAATGCAGCTACCCGCGCGTGAGGGAGTGATGTTCGAGCTTATTTTCTTATATTTGCAATATTGTTGCAAAATATTCTATAGTAATTCGAAGGTTTTTAATGAGGCATATCCACATTAGTATAGTACTGGTCGCACTCTGGCTGCCCATCGGGGTCTTTGCCACCGCCGCCCAGCCATCGCCTTGTACGCTGACCCTTTCGGGGAGTGTGGCCGATGCCGACGAGAGAGTTCCACTCGGTAATGCCAGTATACTAATTAAGGAATTGGAGCGTAGCACCGAAACGGACGAGGAGGGGCACTATCATTTTTATAATCTCTGCCCGGGGGTTTATACATTTATTATTACGCATGCCGATTGCGATACGATTAATATTCGAATCAAGGTTGAATCGAATCTGGTAAAAAATTTCTTGTTGCCGCACCACTATAATCAGTTGAGTACGGTGCAGGTGCTATCGGCTCGTACATCAAAAGAATTACAGGTGCGTGAGGCGCTTACTGTACGAGATCTGGCCGAGAGCCGCGGTCAAACATTGGGGGAGATCCTTAAACGACTTACCGGGGTTACCGTACTACAAACCGGAAGCACCATCTTTAAACCGGTCATTCACGGATTACATAGCCAACGTATCATTCTAATTAATAACGGAGTTCGGCTCGAGGGGCAGCAGTGGGGTAGTGAGCACGCGCCGGAAGTAGATCCTTATGTGGCCGATCGATTTGTAGTAGTAAAAGGGGCCGGTGCCATTCGATATGGTTCCGATGCTATCGGCGGAGCGGTACTTATAGAACCCCGGCCTTTGCCGACCGATCAGCGATCGAGGGGCGAGATCAATACGGGTTACTTCTCTAACAATCGTCAATATGTAGCCAATGTGCAATGGGAGCAAAATTCGAAGGCCGATCCTGCCTTTAGTTGGCGCACCCATGTTACATTTAAACGAGGAGGAAACGCCCGCACACCGGGCTACTGGCTTCATAATACCGGATTACAAGAGTTTAATATGGCGGCCATGGCAGGGTATCGAAAGCCCGGCTACCGCGCCGAACTTTTTGTAAGTGGATTCAGTACCACCATTGGCATTTTCTTGGGTTCGCATATCGGTAATCTCACCGACCTGCAAAATGCAATTGCCAGTGAAAAGCCGTTGCAGAACATCGATCGTTTCTCGTATCGGATAGGTCGACCTTACCAGCAAGTGCAACATTACCTGGCCAAACTCAAGATGTTTTGGTCTGGCAGCGAAGGGCATCGCTGGCAACTGGTAGCCGCTCATCAAGAGAACAATCGTAATGAATACGATAGAGCGCTTATTACTGATCGACCAGAGTTATCACTCAGCATAGGCACCAGCAGTCTCGACCTGCTACGCGAGACCACACGCAGCAACACACGTAGTGGCGAGCTGGGGTTGCAAGCTATGTATCAGCAAAATGTTTGGTCCGGCAGTCGCTTCTTTATTCCCAACTTTCGTACCATCAATGTGGGCATGTACGGGGTAGAGCGGTGGCAACTGGGCGCTTACGCTGTAGAGGCGGCATTACGAGTTGATTATCGCTCGTTGACGGTGTTCAGAAATAGAAATGGGATAGCCACCCAGTCCGATCGTCAATTCTTTAATCCCTCTGCTACGCTGAGTGTAAGCAAGAAATTCAGCGAGCAAAGTCAGTTGCGCTCCAATACCAGCTTGGCCTGGCGGGCTCCTCAGGTCAACGAGCTATATGTAAACGGACTTCATCATGGAACGGCCAGTTTTGAGATCGGAGATTCTAGTTTTAACGCTGAGCGTTCATTAAAACAACTGTTGCAGTGGGAATACCGGCAAGACAGCAGCTGGTTTCTCGATCTAACGCTCCATGGAAATTACATGGCAGATTTTATCAATCTGGTTCCTACAGTGCCCGCAACACTCACCTTGCGGGGCGCTTATCCTACCTTTCGTTATACGCAGATCGATGCATTATTGTATGGAGCCGATCTTCGATTCGAACACCAGTGGAGTGCTTCTTGGAAGGCAGGCGTTAAAAGTGCATTCCTCTGGGCGCGAGATCTCTCTCAAAAAGATTGGCTCCAACAGATGCCTTCGCATCGATTCGAAGCACAGCTTAGTTACTTGTTTTCGACGAAACGTTTTCAACATAGTTATGTAAGCCCCTCGTTGCTACGCGTGCTTCGACAAACTAGGGTCCCCAGTTCTTTCGTCGATTATTTACCGGCACCTTCCTCTTATACGCTGGTCAATTTATCGATGGGCACTGACTGCAAGCTCGGTAGTCGGAATCTTGGTGTAGTAATAGGTGTCAATAATGTGTTCAACAAACGATACCGGGATTATATGAATCGTTTTCGCTACTTTACCGACGAAGTGGGGCGTAATGTTGTGGTACAATTAAAATGGAAATTATGAGTTCGATCCGCTGGTTTATTATGTCCACCTTATTGGCAGGGTTGCTCACGTTCTCTTGCAAGAAACCCTCCAATGCCAATGATGAAAATGAGCACGAAGCTATCAATAAAGTAACGCTTATTTTCAGCAGGCCCGGAGTAGCCTCGCTGGTATTTATAGCCGAGGATCCCGATGGGGATGGTGGCCTGCCGCCCTCTCGTATCGACACCATCCGGCTGGCCGGCGGGCAAACGTATACTACCGAAATTCGCTTTATCAATATCGTCAATGGGGTAGAGAAGGATCTGACCTCACAGATCGTTGCACAAGGCCGCTCCCACGAGGTTTTTTACATCCCCGCTTCGGTACAGCTTACGGTAAACAAGACCGATCGCGATCTGAGTGGTTTTCCTATTGGGGTCAGTACCACTTGGCAGACAGGTCCCCCGGCAATAGGAAGTGTACTGATCAAATTGATGCATAAAACTGGCATCAAGGGGCCTGCCGATAGCCCCAACGTAGGGCATAGCGATCTACAGCTTTCGATGCCCACCCGGTATCAATAATTTTTTGCAACATTGTTTCATTTTATATCTTTGTGCAGTGCTAAACCCATGTATTAGTAAATCAATTTTTATGAAAACAAATCTGTTTCTTGTATTGATGTTATTTGCCGGGGTGAGTCTATCGGCCCAGACCCGTTTTGGCCTTAAGAGCGGTGTTGCGCTCGGTTCGGTCTCTACCAACGATGCAGAGATCAAAGAAGATGGATTGAACTTGGGCTCTTTTCAGTTCGGTGCTGTCTTTGACACTAAACTTTCTTCTTCTCTCTCGTTTCAGTCACAGCTTCTTTTTCTGGGAAAGGGAACAGCTGTCGATCATGATGATCACGTAGACAAATACCGTTTTGCCGCTATCGATGTACCATTGCAGCTCTTGTACAGAACCAAGGGTGGCTGGTTTATTGGTGGTGGCCCCAACCTGGGTTTCAACCTTTCGGCCCGTTATATACATGAGGGAGAGAAGCAAGAGATCGCTATTGGTGATGCGGCCGGAGAAGTAAAAGGATTTGATTTTGGCTTGATGGCCTCGGGCGGCTATCAGTCCAAAAAAGGGGTGGTGCTGAGCGTTAGCTACCTCAAAGGGCTCACGCAGTTGCAAAATTCTCCCAATTTCGATTGGCAAAACAATGTGATCGGACTTTCCATTGGTTACCTGCTGCCTACGAGTGGCAAAAAGTAATAGGGTATAATGATTTTCTTGCGTGCAGGTTTATTTTTATCTTCACTTCATTAAAATCATTTTTATGAAAACTAACCTGCTGCTCGTTTTACTGCTTGTTACCGGATTCAGTCTTTCGGCACAGACCCGCTTTGGTCTTAAGACCGGTATTGCCTCGGGTTCTGTAACATCCAACGATGACCTTATCAATGCGGAGGGTACCGCACTGGGCTCCTTTCAGCTTGGGGGTATTTTCGATACGCGTCTTACGTCCAAACTCTCGTTGCAAAGCCAGATCTTGTTTTTGGGAAAGGGTGTAGCCATTGGCGTCAATACAGAGAAAAATAAGTATCGTTTTGCGGCATTGGATATACCGCTCCAGTTACTGTATCGCACCAAGGGTGGCTGGTTTATTGGTGGTGGCCCCAATCTGGGTTTTAATCTCTCTGCTAAAAATGTTTACCTCGGGCAAACAAAGGAGATCACGCTGGGTAACGAGGCCGGTCAGGTAAAGGCATTCGACTTCGGCGTAACGGCTACGGGAGGCTATCAATCTAAAACCGGCTTAGTACTGAGCATCAATTATGTGAAGGGATTGACCAATCTTTCGAACGAGGCCAATGCCGAGTGGAGAAACAATGTGCTTGGTTTTACACTGGGCTACATGCTGCCTTTACGAGCCAAAAAGTAATTCTCTTAGGTTCTTACCAAAGTTGGATACCAAGATATGGTCCCCTCGCCCTATTGGGTGGGGGGATTTTTTCTTTCGCCGATCTGCTGTCTCCACATGGCATAGTAAAGACCCTTTTCGGATAATAGTGTTTCGTGGGTTCCGGTTTCTGTTACTTCTCCTTTCTCGAGTACGTAGATGCGGTCTGCATGCATGATGGTCGATAGGCGATGCGCGATCAAGATCGTGATCTGCTGTCCTTCTTTCGACACGGCGCGAATGGTATGCGTGATTTCCTCTTCGGTCAGCGAGTCGAGGGCAGAGGTGGCTTCGTCAAAAAGAAGCAGACGGGGTCTTCTTAGCAAGGCCCTTGCAATAGAAAGTCGTTGCTTTTCTCCGCCAGAGAGTTTTAGCCCCCCTTCTCCAATAACGGTCTCTAGTCCACTGTCGGCTCGTTGAAGCAGGGAGTGGCAAGCCGCTTTCTCAAGCACAGCTTGTAATTCTTGATCGGTGGCCTGCGGGCACACAAAGAGTAAGTTTTCGCGGATCGTACCGGAGAACAGTTGAGTGTCTTGGGTAACAAATCCAATTTGATTGCGCAGGTCGTCGAAGTTGATACTGTTCTCGTCGAGCCCATTGTACAGAATACGACCTTGGTCGGGTCGGTAGAGACCGACCAGTAACTTCATCATGGTGGTTTTTCCGGAGCCAGAGGGACCTACGAAGGCAATGGTCTCTCCCGTGCGAACCTCAAAACTGATGCCATTGACGGCTTTTTGAGAGGAGGCCGGATGCTGAAAGCCTACTTGTTCAAAGGCTAACTTTTCGATGGGTCCTAAGTGCGAAGGATGATCAGGCACTGCCTCGGGCGACTTTTGCATCAGCTGATCGAAATTCTCCAACGAGGTCTGCGCTTCTCGGTAGGTAAGAATGATATTGCCGATCTCTTGCAGCGGGCCAAATACAAAAAAGGAGAAGATCTGCATGGTTACCAGTTCGCCCGCATTCATCTCGCCGCGAAAGATCAGAAACATGAGCAAGAATAAGATGATCTGTCTGAGCGTATTGACAAAAGTGCCTTGCAGAAAACTGATACTTCTGATCTTTTTTACCTTGGTGATCTCGAGCCCCAGTATCTTGAATGTATTTTGATTAAGCCGATTGACCTCTTGGTGGGTGAGCCCCAGACTTTTGACCAGCTCTATATTGCGAAGTGACTCGGTAGTGGCACCGGCCAGGGCCGTGGTCTGCGAGACGATCTTTTTTTGGATCACCTTTACT
>JBJTFT010000207.1:0-2648 GCA_046093525.1 Sphingomonadales bacterium
GAGAAAGGGTGGATCGATTATGTAACGCCTCAGCTCTATCTCGAGATCGGGCACGATAAGATCGCATACGAAAAGTTGCTCGATTGGTGGAGTCGTAATGCGTATGGAAAACATATTTATATCGGACATGGTATTTACCGGGCCTTAGATAAAGCGCAATCGGGTTGGAAAAATCCGCGCGAGCTACCGGCACAGATCCAGTTATTGCGCGGTAATGCACAAGTACAAGGCAGTGTTTATTTCAGTAGTAAGTCGTTCGCCACTAATCCTAATGGATGGAACGATAGTTTGCGTAATAATTATTATCGCTATCCTGCTTTGTTGCCTTCGATGCCCTGGATCTCCGATCGTGCTCCGTTGGCCCCCCAAACCGCTATCACGACGCGTAAGGCAGAGACGATTCGCTTTAGTGTAAAACCTGCAAAAGAAAATCGAATACCTATCAAATATTTTGTGGTCTATCGCTTTCCGGCCGGTCGTTCATTGGCTTCAATGGTAAACAGCGGAGAGTATATACATGCCATTGTAGTAAAGCCACAGGGTTTTGAACAAGAAGTAAGCCTGGTCGAAGGAACTGCCCGTTATCAATACTATGTAAGTGCGATAGCCAAAAGTAATACCGAAAGTGAGTTGATTCCAGTGACGACACTGGTTAAAGACTAGTAACACATTTTATGGCCCTGCAACAACGATTACAACAGAAACTGCAACAGCGCTTGTCGCCACAGCAAATTCAGTTGATGAAATTGTTGCAAGTACCTACGGCCAATCTCGAAACACGAATTAAGGAGGAGCTCGAAGAGAATCCTGCGCTCGAACTAGAGCCCGAGCGTTTCGAAGAGCGTACAGAAACTGCAGACGAGTCAGATACAACGACCGATCATCTGGAACCCGAGCAAGAAACTACCGATTACGATACCATTAACGTAAGCGATTATATTCAAGATGATGAAAACGAACCGGGCGATTACCGCTTAAAGGACGATCATATTCCCGAGCTTCCCGAAGAGGGGTCGTTGCCCTTGCAATCGGGCACCAGTTTTTACGATGCGTTGCTCGATCAGTTGCAACTGCTTAATCTCAACGAAAAGCAGCAGGTGATCGCCGAGCAGATCGTAGGGAGCATAGACGAAGATGGTTACCTCCGAAGAGATACGTCTGCCATGGTCGACGATTTGGCCTTTCGTCAAAATGTGATCGCAACGAACGCCGAGGTCGAAGAGGTAATTGCCCTTATTCAGCAATTTGATCCGCCCGGTGTGGCGGCTCGCGATCTTAGAGAGTGTTTATTGATACAGTTGCGTCGTCGTCCCGAGCAAGAGGCACTCAATTTGTTGGCAATTCGCGCTCTTACCGATTATTTTGATGAATTTTCTAAGCGACATTACGATAAAATTCAAAAGGGCCTGTCCATTACAGAAGAAGAACTGAAAGAGGTGGTAGCGCTTATCACGAAGTTAAATCCCAAGCCCGGTGGCGACAGTTACGATACCACTGCCGAGCAACAATATGTACTGCCTGATTTTTTTGTATATCAACAGGCAGGCAAGCTCGAGCTTACGCTCAATGCGCGCAACGCCCCCGACCTACGTATAAGCGAAGGATATCGCGATATGCTCAAGGATTATGAAAAAGGAGCTAAAAAAGATAAGCGTCAAAAAGAGGCTGTACTTTTTATTAAGCAGAAGATCGATGCTGCCAAATGGTTCATTGATGCCATTCGTCAACGCCAGCAAACACTGTTGCTGACCATGCGCGCTATTTTAGATCATCAGCAAGCCTTTTTTCTATCGGGCGATGAATCTGAGCTGCGCCCTATGATCTTAAAGGATATTGCACAGGTTACCGGACTGGATATTTCTACGGTCAGTCGTGTCGCCAACAGTAAATATGTACAAACGGAATTCGGTACGTTTCGATTAAAATTCTTTTTTAACGAGGCGCTCAGTACCGATAGTGGCGAAGAGGTTAGTACCCGCGAAGTAAAAAAAATGTTGGGCGACCTGATCGGTGCCGAAGACAAGCAGCATCCGCTCAGCGATGACCAGCTGACCGACTTGTTACAAGAGAAAGGATATACCATCGCGCGAAGAACCGTAGCTAAATACCGTGAGCAGCTAAATTATCCGGTGGCTCGGCTACGGCGAGAACTCTAATTGTAGTGTATCTGGCGCGGCTTCTTTTATTGGGCGCTATCTATCTGCCACGCTTGGTCTGACTTTTTTACCGGGTGTTTCTTTTTTCCAGTTGATGTTTGCGAATGGTATTATTGATGAGCGACTGCCACGTAGCCGGCACTTCCGAATATCCTGTTTTACTAAGAGCAGCTACCCATTTTTTTGAATCGGTGTCTCCCTTAAGGCTGGCATAGACCTTTTTTCGACTTACGATCTTGCAAAAATCCACGAACGAAGCTGTATCAGTGGCGTATTGTTTATAGCCCGAGCGAATGCCCTTGGTCTTAAGTAGATTATTTCTTCCTTTTACACCAAAGAAGTTATTGAGTAATCTGCAATTGCGACTGGTCCCCGACGAAGATTCAATAATGGAAACCCCTAAGATCAGCGAGGCCGGAATGCCATATTCCCTTTCGAGCGAATCGGCCAGTGGCCCGTATTTCGAAATAAATCGTTCGGGCTGGGCTGCAG
>JBJTFT010000208.1:0-5686 GCA_046093525.1 Sphingomonadales bacterium
CTTTTAAACCTACCGTCCGATTAAATACTAAGCGATCGGGGCGACTTTCGCGATCCAGTACAAAGTAACCCTTTCGAATAAACTGAAAGCGTTCTGCCTCAGTGGCTTCCGACAAAGCAGGTTCGGCATAGACAGTGGGTAGTATGGTCAGTGATTGCGGATTGAGATATTGCATGAAATCTGCCGATTCATCGGTGGGGTCCTCTACACTAAAAAGTCTGTCATATAATCGCACCTCAACAGGGAGTGCTTGTTTTACACTTACCCAGTGAAGCGTTCCCTTTACAGTGACACCACTAGTATCGGAACCACTTTTACTATTCGGAAGATGGCTGCAGCGGATCTCTTGCACCACCCCCTGCTCATCCTTGATCACCTCGTCGCAACGAACAATGTAAGCACTCTTAAGCCGTACCATTTGTCCGGGTGCTAACCGAAAATACTTTTTAGGCGGCTGCTCCATAAAATCATCCCTTTCAATATAGAGCGTATTGCTAAAGGGTATTTGTCTGGTGCCCCGCAGCGGGATCTTCGGGATTATTTTCGGTACTCAACCATTCCTCGCCTTCGTAATCGGTTATCACCAGTTTAACGGGGTCAAAGACCACCATACGACGAAGGGCTATTTGATTGAGATGCTCCCTTACACAAAATTCCAGTAAGCCCACATCGACCATGTTATCTCGCTTAGCGATACCGATCCGGTCACAGAATTCGCGAATACTGCGAGGTGTATACCCCCTTCTTCTAAGTCCGCTGATCGTAGGCATGCGAGGATCATCCCAGCCGCTAACTTTTTTATCAGTAACCAGTTGCAACAGTTTTCGCTTGCTGGTAACGGTATAGTTGATGTTTCTGCGGGCAAATTCGTATTGGCGAGAAGCGTAGATCTCGAGTTGCTTGATCAGCCAATCATATAGTTCGCGGTGAGGAACGAACTCCATGGTGCAGATCGAGTGTGTGACCTGTTCGATGGCATCGCTTTGCCCGTGCGCAAAATCGTACATAGGATAAATACACCAGGCATCACCGGTACGGTGGTGGTGCGCATGCTTGATGCGATATAAGATGGGATCGCGCATCAGCATATTGAGATGCTGCATATCAATGCGGGCTCGTAGCGTACGCGCCCCATCGGGAAATTCCCCATTGCGCATACGGGTAAAGAGATCGAGATTCTCCTCGACGGAACGATCGCGATAAGGGCTGTCTGTTCCTGGCGTAGTGGGAGTCCCTTTTTGTAAGGCGATCTGCTCGGGGGTACTATCATCGACATACGCCAATCCTTTTTGAATGAGCTGCACGGCAAAGGCATAGAGTTGATCGAAATAATCGCTAGCATACCGCTCGTTCTTCCATTCAAAGCCCAGCCAGCGTACATCTTCTTTTATACTTTCTACATAGACCGTTTCCTCGGTGGCCGGATTGGTATCGTCGAAGCGAAGATTGGTGTAACCGGGATATTTCTGCGTGAGTCCGAAATTAAGACAGATGCTAGAGGCATGGCCCAGATGCAAATAGCCATTGGGCTCGGGAGGAAATCGGGTAACGATCGAAGCGTACTTGCCCGATTGCAGGTCTTTCTCGATGATCTCCTCTATAAAATTTAAACTTTTCTCTTCGGACATAACCATAAAAATGGTCACGAAGATAATTCAATTACGGCAAGCGACAACGGGTACTAATTAATGCTTGACAAGATGGGTAAGCTGCCGTTAGCCGGGCTGCACTGGCCATTTCGAAATCGGCAAAATCAAATCCGGGCGAAACGGTGCAACCAACAAATGAGTAGGCTGAACCCAAGGCCGGCTCACTGGCAAACCAGGTACCGGCAGGTACGACCAACTGATAGTGCCGATCGTTCTCCTCCCCTGCCCCCAAGGTGTATCGATGGTACTCTCCTTGAGGGTTCAAACAATGGATCCAGAGCGGATCGCCTTGGTAAAAATGCCAGCACTCATCACTTTTTATGCGGTGAAAGGCAGAGAAGTCACCGGCTTCCAATAAAAAATAGATGGCGCTCGATACAGGTCGATCACCGGCAAATGTCGACGGCAAGCTAGCGGCCGGTAAGACCAGTGAGGCGCGATATGTAGATCGGTAATACCCACCTTCGGGATGAGGCAACAGTTGGTATTTTTCAATGAGAGATCGTCCGGTCATCATCAAAATCCTTTTTTTACCACAGCGGCACCACCACCCACACTGATCGATGAACTACCGAGCACCTTTATCTCTGCTGTAATAAAATCTTCGGCCTTCGCCTTGTAAATATTCTCTACGAACTGCTGCGGATTGCGATCGATGTACGGAAACCAGGTACTATGCACCTGTATCATCACGCGATGTCCTTTTTTGAACGTATGTAAAATATCTTGCAGTGGAATTTGAACGTCTGTGGGCTCACCCGGCACAAAAGGCTCGGGCTTTTCAAAACTATTACGGAATCTCCCGCGGAAAACTTCGTGACGGACAAGTTGCTGATATCCTCCCATTTTGATCGTCGATGGGTTGTGCGGATAATTGGGATGATCATCGGGATACACATCGATCAGCTTGACGATAAAATCGGCATCGGTAGTGGACAGGATTACTTTTAGTTTGGCCATGATCTCGCCGGCTAGCGTAATGTCATTTTCCAAAACCGGTGTAGAGAAGGTAAGCACATCCGGACGACGCGAAGCTTCTCGCTGGTCATCGCTCATAAAATTGCGCGGCGTAAAAGTGAGCCCCTCTGTTTGTGAGGTGTACGGCACCGGCTTGGCAGGGTCCGATACGTAGCGAAACTGCGCATCGGCGCGCAATGGCTTATTGATGCTGAGGCGACCCCCTTCTCCGAAGTACAATTGCACCGGAGGGATGTCGGCGGGAGGCCACTGCGAAAACTGCTCCCATTTTTTAGTCCCCGTATTGTACATGAGCGCTTCAGGAAGAGTTGGATCTTTTTCGTCTTTCAAGTGATACGCAAAGAACCGAGCCTCGACATCGCGCTGAAAAAATGGTGCGATACTATCGCCAAAATAAAGATGATTGTGAATGGACTTGACACCGTCTCGTGACCAATCTCCATGCCCCCATGGGCCCATGACGATACTATTGTGCGCCCCGGGTGTTGAAGCTTCTATCTTTTTGTAAATATTAAGTGGTCCGTAAAGATCCTCTGCATCGTACCACCCTCCTACTGTTAATACAGCCGGTTTGATATTGGTGAGGTGCGGCAGCAAACTTCTTTTTTGCCAAAAGCTATCATAGTTAGGATGATCGACGATCTGCTTCCAGAAAAAATTATCATGATGATATTTTTCGGTAAACGAGCTGAGCGGCCCTTGCTGCAAATGAAAATCATAGCCATCGGCCACGGGCTTCTCGTAAAAACGCATCAGCTCGGGTGCATACCAATCTTGACGAGTGGTATCTTTCTTTTGATAGCCAAAAACAGCAAAGGCTGCCGTGTAACTTTGCAAGTAGGCCCCCATATGATGAAAGTCATCGAAGAAAAAATCAGAAATGGGCGCCTGTGGAGAGACCGCCTTTAAGGCCGGATGCGCATCGGGTAACGAAGCCGCTGAATAAAATCCGGGATACGAGATGCCATAGATCCCTACCCTCCCATTATTGCCAGGTAACGAACGGGTCATCCAATCGATAGTATCCCAGGTATCGGAGCTCTCATCGATGGCCATCTTGTTACGGAGATCGTTTCCGGGAATGTTGGGGGTCATATTGTTGAATACCCCTTCGCTCATATATCGACCACGTACATCCTGAAAGGCCAGAATGTATCCCTCTTTGACCAAATAGCGCGAGGGATGGTTATTGGTCTTGAAATCGCCGTACTCCGATGCATTGTAACAAGTGCGATTCAGCAGAATGGGATATTTCTTGCTGGTATCCTTAGGGGTGTAAACAACTACGAAGAGACGCACCCCATCGCGCATTGGTATCCGGTATTCGGCCTTGGTATAATGCGCGCGCATGTAAAGTGAATCTTCGTTGGGTCGTTGAGAAAAAATATCAAAGCAAGCGGCCAAGGCCAGCCCGATCATCCATAACTTTTTCATAAGAAAATCTTGAATTTATCTTCTAAGCTAAGAAGATTAAGAGCGCGCGCCAAAAAGCAAACTACCCACCCTGACCATGGTGCTCCCGCAGTCGATGGCTAACCGATAATCTCCGCTCATCCCCATGGATAAAACAGCTAGCGAATGATCTGGAAATTGCTTCCGGGCCTTTTCGAAAATAGATCGCAGGTATAAAAATTCGCGCTGAACCTGTTGGGTATCGTCGGTAAAGCTGGCCATCCCCATCAACCCTGTGATACGCACCTGCGGATAAAGCGACCGCCGGGCCAATATCGAAAATACTTCTTCCTCACTGAGCCCGAACTTGGTCTCTTCGGTCGCAATATGCACTTGTAAGAGCACCTCCATAACACGATGATGCTTTTGGGCCTGCTTATTGATCTCTTGCAACAGCGAGAGGCTGTCGACCCCTTGAATCAAATGACAAAAAGAAGCTATGTACTTAACCTTATTACGTTGCAGATGCCCGATAAAATGCCAGCGAATATCGGCCGGCAGTAACGGTTGCTTCTCGACCAGCTCTTGCACATAATTCTCCGCAAAATCGCGATGTCCCAATTGATACAAAGCCTCGATATCAGCGATTGGCTTTGTTTTAGAAACAGCTAGTAAGGTGACACCCCGCTCATCCAGCTCAGTTCTAAGTTGGTGGTAAACGTTTTCGTTGACGGACATGCCGCAAACTTACTTTAAAATACCTCTGCTGATCACAATACGCTGTACTTCGCTGGTGCCTTCATAGATCTGGGTGATCTTGGCATCGCGCATCAGGCGCTCCACATGATACTCCTTTACATAGCCGTACCCACCGTGAATCTGTACCGCCTCGGTGCTGGCCCACATGGCCGTTTCGGAAGAGAACACCTTTGCCATAGAGGAGCTGATGGTATAATCTTGCCCATTGTCCTTATGCCAGGCCGCCTTTAAGCACAATAAGCGAGCGGCGTCTACACGGGTGGCCATATCGGCCAACTTAAACGCAATGATCTGGTGGTTCATGATCTCGGTACCAAAAGCCTTTCTGGTCTTGGCATAGGCAGTCGAAAATTCCAAGGAGCCACTGGCAATACCCAGTGCTTGCGCGGCAATACCAATGCGTCCTCCGGCCAGGGTCTTCATGGCGAACGTAAATCCAAATCCATCGGCTCCAACTCTATTTTCTTTGGGAACTTTTACATCATTGAACATGACCGTATGCGTATCGCTGGCCCTGATTCCCATTTTATTTTCTTTGGCCGCTACCACTACACCGGGCCAGTTTTTCTCAACAATCAAGCAATTGATGCCCCTTGAACCCTTAGAAGGGTCGGTCTGCGCCATTACCAGATACACCGAGGCCGTTCCACCATTGGTGATCCAGTTCTTGGTGCCATTCAACAAATAATGGTCGCCCATATCTTCTGCGGTGGTACGTTGAGAGGTGGCGTCGCTGCCGGCCTCAGGCTCGCTCAGCATAAAGGCACCTATGTACAATTCACCGTCTTTTTTACCACGTGCCAGCGGCGTTAGATATTGCTGCTTTTGTTGCTCGGTTCCGAACTCTTGCAACCCATAGCAGACCAAACTATTGTTGACACTCATGCACACACTGGTGCTGGCATCGA
>JBJTFT010000209.1:0-2738 GCA_046093525.1 Sphingomonadales bacterium
AAATATACCCCATTTTATAAAAATAAAAAGTAATGAATTTGACCTACTTTCAGGGCTGATATTTTTTTATTCATGCACCGATCGGCACTTTTATTGGCCTTTTGTTTTCTGCTGGCTACCGGCATCACCCAGGCGCAGGCAGACAGCGTAAAAACTACCGCTACCATTCACCAGTTGGCCAGTTTTACCAACGCCGACTTTAACATGGGCCCAACACCAGTGGGAAGGAGCACCTCCTTCAATGTTTATATCAAGAACATATCGGCAGCCGATACATTGTGGATAGCAGATGTTAAGGTGGGATGTGGCTGTACAACGCCCAAGTACAGGGTCAACGAGCCGATCGTGCCTGGCCAAACGTCGTTCGTAACATTAGGCTTTACCGGTAGCGCCCGCGGTGAATTTGTGAAATACGCCGATATCATTTTTAAAAATGGGCAGACCAAGCAGGTAAAATTCTATGGCCAGGCCATAACAGATACACTACCGACAACACCTGTGATTAAGGAATGATGCCCTTTCGCGCTAACGCAGGATCAACGTAAGCAGCGCTACTTTACTTGTCTAAAACGACGAATTCGCTCATAACAGGCCGGCAATAACAACTGAAATCGATCGTAGGTAGCCTGGACGATGTTCCGGCTATCGAAGGGTACGAACTTTACGAACTCCTCACCGGAGCCGGCTTGGCGACCATATTTATACTCGTTGGTAAACCAACCATCTTGTTGAAGTTGTATTCCCTTTAGCTGTGTGTTAGGTATACTGATATAAAATGCATCGGTGGCGCGACTTTCTTCGCTTATCATCAATTGCTGTGCCCGAAGGGCCAGGTACGCCTCTTTGGCCGTCTCTACAGCCGGATCGATTAGCGCTACGTGTTCGGCGAGCACCCGCTGATAGCGATAACCATCCTTATCGCGGTAATGATACAGCTCGGTAAGAACGGCGGAGATGGTATCGCGCAGATACGGGTAATGGGTACACCCTAAAATGAGGGTGTTGAGTGGAGAGACGAATGGCTGCTGTCGCATTTTTTCGAGCAGAGAAACTAAGTGATAGCGAACATAATTGACCGGGTCGTTGAGTTGCAATTCCAAACATCGTCCCCGATCGTCGTACTCACAGAGCAAACTATTTCCGGTTTTTACAAAACCATACACCTCTAACAAAGTACTGTCTACAGGATATGTGGCATGGGTAAACGAAGGGCCTTTATACTCCTGTCGAAGGCTTTTGGCATCGGGAGCAAAAAAACTCCAGTCACGGTCAATGCTCTCGGCCAATCCAAATCCACCTTGGCTAACAATGGAAAGTTTTCCAATTCCCATGGAATCGGCCATTTGCTGCAAAGAACGAGGATATCCATTGGATGCCACCGTGCCTGCCTTAGCAAAAACGCCAATGGTGCCCTTGTTTTTTTGTTGATAGCGAAGGGCGGCCAGTGAACCTGCATTGATAACCCCCACCACAGGAACACTCGCCCATCCCGAAACAGACACAAATTTTTTGATGTCATCCAGTGCATAGGCGGTTGCCGTATTACAAGCAATGACCAGCATCTTAACCGATTCTTTAGAACGGATCGCAAAAGGACTGGATAAATCGGCATTGCTAACCGTTGCTTGCTGCTCCAGTAAAAAGCGCATATTCTTTAAGACATGTTCTTTAAGCAGATCGGTCCTAGCGGCCGCCGCATAATTTCCATAAGGCATATTGGCTTGATCGGCCAGGTATTGAAAACGCTCTGCCTGAAAATCGGGCACCCCATCGGCACCGGGCTGCCCGGTTCGATTATTAAACGCATCGAGCGTAAGTATGGCCTCCAACACCGTAAGACCTCCGGTTCCAGAGTCAAAGACCCCGATCGAAAGAGAGGAACGCTGTGCCTTGGCCGCTAACGAGCCTACGACCGCAATAAGCAGGAGGAGCTTCTTTATCATAGTGGAAAGTTAAGGATATTCTCTACTTTTAAGTCATGAAAATAGCTTGTTGGTCAGTGGGAAAGTCCCATGAATCGTACATAAAAGAAGGGGTCAAGCTATTTACCGATCGTCTACAGCACTACTTTAAAACAGAATGGACATTGCTGCCGGTACCCAAGTCGACCGGGATGCTCAGCGAGATGGACCTGCGCCGTAAGGAAGCAGAAACGATCTTGGACTGGCTCGAGAAAGATGATTACCTGGTCTTGCTCGATGAGAAAGGAAGATCGCTCAGCTCGGAAGGACTATCCGGCTTTTTACAAACAAGGGCCAATGAAAGCACCAAAAGAATCGTCTTTTTGATCGGTGGCGCCTATGGCGTGGACGATGTCGTAAAAAAAAGGGCTAATTTCTGTTGGAGTCTCTCTACGCTGGTCTTTCCACACCAACTGGTTCGTTTGATACTGGCAGAACAACTGTACCGGGCGGCTACCATTTTACGAAACGAAAAATATCATCACTCCTAACCCACCAGTTGTAGCATGATGAGCATCACCCTGGCTATTATTGTATTTACATCGCTGGTATCTATCGTTTCATTTGGCAAACGAAAGACAATAGACCAATTGCTCTTTGATCCTTCAGCCATTACACATCGCGGGCAATGGTATCGATTTTTTACAAGCGGATTGATCCATGCCGACTGGGAACACTTGCTTTTTAATATGCTCTCGCTTTATTTCTTTGGCCAGATCGTTGAGCCGGCATTTGAAAGCAACGTATTGTTCGGAGCACAAGGCAAACTTCTATACC
>JBJTFT010000210.1:0-2805 GCA_046093525.1 Sphingomonadales bacterium
GACTCATTTAAATTACCGGTGCTCACAAATCCGTATCGTATCCGCTTTCCTTTTTGAAGGCTGGTTATCACGCATAGCTTGGCGTGCACCTTCATATTGGGCATGCCTAACAAAACGGTAATACCCTCTTCTTCCAAGATCGTTTTCCACTCTAAGTTGGCCTCTTCATCAAAACGAGCCTTTAACTCGAGCATTACGGTAACCCGCTTGCCATTGCGCGCTGCATTGATAAGGGCATGAATGATTTTGGACTCCGATGCCAATCGGTAAGCAGTAATCTGGATACTTTCTACCGTAGCATCCATGGCCGCTTCGCGCAGCAGGTCTATGACAGAGTTAAAGGAATGATAGGGAAAATGCAACATGATATCGCGTTGCAATACCTGATCGGTAACGCGCAGCTTATTGCGAAGGGCCGGATGGGTAAAAGAGGCCTTTCGCTGCAACACCGGTGGAAGCACCGATGGAAAATCCATAAAGTGTCTGAAATTATGTATTCGGCCTCCTGGAATAATGGCACTTTTCTTGGTTAGTCCCAATCGACCGATCAGATACTGCAGCAGCCCGTTATCCATTTCCTTATCGTACACAAAACGAACCGGTTTTCCCTTACGACGATTCTTGATACCCTTCGCCATTTTTTCTACGAAACTCATCGAGATATCGTGATCGATCTCGAGTTCGGCATCTTTGGTCACCTTAAAAAGCCAGGCCTCGAAAATATCGAAATCGAAATACGGAAAGATCTTAGGAAGGTTATACCGTATAATGTCTTCGAGCAAAATAATATGGCGTTGCCCGGGGCGAGAGGGTAACTCAACAAATCGACCGACCGACTTTACAGGTACTTCTATGAGTGCATATTGATCTTGATAGGCCGTGTTCTTTTTACGCATCAACACCCCCAGATAGATGCTCTTATCGCGGATATAGGGCAACTGCGGCAACGACTCGATCATGAGTGGAATGATATTATTCCGAACCTGCGATTCAAAATAATCACTTACGAAATGTTGTTGCTCTTTATTTAGCTGCTTTTCTGTACGTAAAAAAACGGACTGCTCCTTTAACTCAACTTGTATATTCTTCCAGATACGTTCAAACTCATTTTGCTGCCTAAGCACGATGGTCTGAATCTCATCTAAGATGGCCTGGGGATTTTCTTCGAAGTAAATATTGAGTTTTTTCCTTTTTTGCGAATAGTCAGACATCCGCTTGAGCGTAGCCACCCGTACCCGAAAAAACTCATCGAGGTTGTTAGAGAAAATACCCAGAAAACGAATGCGCTGCTGAAGCGGAACCGTAGGATCGTTGGCTTCTTGCAGTACCCGTCCGTTAAAACTTAGCCAACTGATGTCTCGTGGAATAAGCTGTTTGGTAGTGGCCATTATTAGCTAATTACATTTTTTCTTTCGCCCACCTCATCATACAGCGTATGAATGAGCCCATCAGCCAACCCTATCTTGGGTACATAGATCTCTTCGGCGTCGGACCACCGCATGGCATTAATGTATACTTGCAACGCCGGAACGATCACATCGGCCCTGTCTTCGCGTAAGCGGTATTGCTGCATACGATCGGCCAACGAGAGCTCACTGAACTCCTTATAATATTCCTTCAGTAGATCTACATGCAAGGGCTTCCCTTCTTTGCGCTTCGATAGATTGAAGATCTTATTGATATTACCTCCGGAGCCAATAGCCGTAACATGATGGTGCCCCCGGGTCTTTTGTCGCAAAAAATCTTTCATCTCGTCCCAATCCTCTTGCTTAACCTGATCTTTTAATAACCGAATGGTACCGATATTGAACGACTTTTTAAATACTAATATGCCATCACTAAAAAAAGTAAGTTCGGTGCTGCCCCCGCCCACATCGATATAGAGATAAGATTCGCCCCTGTCCATGTAATCGGCTACATGATTTTCGTAAATAAGAGTGGCTTCTTCTTCTCCGCTAATGACCTTTATGGAAACACCGGTCTCCGCTTTAACGCGCTGAAGCACCTCAGCGGCATTGGTAGCATCGCGCATGGCCGATGTAGCACAGGCTTTTACATGCTTGATACCATACACATCGAGCAACAACCGATAGGCCTTGATGGTCTTGCAAAGTTGTTCGATCTTTTTTGCGGAGATCTCTCCTTTATCGAAAACATCGAATCCTAAGCGCAACGGCACGCGCACCAAAACTGTTTTGATAAACTCGGGTTTGCTATCGGCATACTCGATCACATCGGTTATTAACAGCCGAGCGGCGTTACTACCTATATCGATCGCAGCGAGTTTCAAATACTCAATTATTATAGGTTGCAATATATAAAATCTACTCGCCTGACCGAATAATTTTAGTCACATACTGCCG
Source organism: Sphingomonadales bacterium (assembly GCA_046093525.1). Lineage (GTDB taxonomy): Bacteria > Bacteroidota > Bacteroidia > Chitinophagales > Chitinophagaceae > JJ008. Next base: position 2,364 of record JBJTFT010000210.1, read on the forward strand.
GTAGCTTACGACTGCTTTACGATTACATAACATGCCGTTAATCTTGGGGTCACATGGCTGTACTTACTTTGAAAAACTGCGGTATGAATAAACGGCATCCCGAAGTTGTTGTGCTGAGCGACATTCACCTCGGAACCTATGGATGTCATGCCCGGGAGCTCGTACAATATCTTAAAAGCATTTCGCCACAGCTCCTGATCTTAAATGGGGATATCATCGATGGCTGGCAGTTCAACAAAAGCTATTTTCCGCCCGCTCACCTGCAAGTTATAAAGGAGATACTCTGCCTGCTCGACCAGGGCACCCGGGTTGTATATGTGACCGGCAACCACGACGAGATGCTGCGCCGCTATAGCGATCTACAATTGGGAAACTTCCAGCTGACCGACAAGTTGGTCATTGAGATGAACGGAAAAAGAACCTGGATCTTTCATGGGGACGT
>JBJTFT010000211.1:0-9965 GCA_046093525.1 Sphingomonadales bacterium
GGCGCTGGTACTGGCTGTCAGAAAATCGGCATTGGTCCGATAGAAAAAAGAGGCCCGGATGGTCCCGCTGGGGTTGATCAGCCACTCCATGGTAACATCGGGCAGCAGTAAAATACTTTGCTGAACGCTCGATTGTGCTCCCTGACCCAGGGGGGCATCCATGCCCAGGCCGGTGGAGATAATAAAGCGATTGTCAAAAAAAGAGCGACCGATCGAGAAGTTAACGTTGCTGCTCAGGTTGAGTGCCGTACTGCTCGAGGCCAGTAAATTCCTGTTGTATAAAGAGGTATTGAGATTGATGCGGTATTTGTCGCTTCTGAGCAAGTTGCTGAATAGTTTGTTGATCTGATCGCTTAGCTCCGACAATAAGATCCCCGAGATCGTACTGACGTTAACGCCTGCTCCCGATAAACTTCCCCCCAACTCATTAGGGGCAAAACTATTGAATACGATCAGGTAGGTCACCTGCCGGTTGAGTTCATTGACATTGTTTTGCAGCTGTCTGATCAGCAGTGTCAGTTCGGGGTTGACCGTGGCAATGCTGTTGGGGGGAAAATCCAAAGAGAAGTTGATCGAGGGTTTAAAAAGTTTATCGCTCAACTTGGCTATCACGTATACATCACTGCGCGCATTGCTCACGTCGGCCGTCAGGTTAAGCGTGCTGGCCAAGGGGGCAAAGCTGACCCTCTCGCTTTTGTAGACAGCCTCGAATTTGATGTCGGCATCATAGGGATCGCCATTCCATTCAATATAACTAGAGGTTCCTTTTCTGATCTCGAAAGGTTTTTTAAAAAAGGATTGAAAGGTGAATAGATAACTGCCCTCTTCTATGCCAAGCCTTCCACGTAGTGTAAGGGGTTCGGTGGTGCCCGATCGGATCTTGAGCGTACCGCTTCCTTTTCCTTTGATCTCGTCTCCGGTTAGTTCATCGAGCACCACTTTTACCTGTACCAGCGGATTAGCCGTCAGCTCCAGATCAAAGAGGATATTATCGCCACTACTTTCATAATCCTCACTCGCGACCTCTTTTCCGAATTTTCGCTCTACTAAAAAATCGGCCGACCCGCTCTCGCGTCCGGTGCCCGGTGGCAGCGTTACATAGCTACTGTCCTTGTCAGAGGCCGTGGCATTGAGCGTCATCACCATATCACTTTGCGGGCCGCGCAATTGCAATAGGGCCGTTCCTTTTACATTTCCGTAGAACAGGTCGTTGTCGGAACGGGTCGTATTAAGCAACTGTACTGGGCGGTTTTCTTGTTCACCACGGGTGCCGGGTTTACGGGTCGATACATCGAGGTCGTAAAACAGGTCATAAAACGATTGATGATCGATGCCACCGGTTATATAAATAGGATTTTGGGTAACGGTATCGCGAAGCACCAGTCCATTCAACTCGATCCGGGTGGGAGTAAGTTCGATCTCCTTATCCTCGATGCTGTAATAGCATTGGGTATAGTTAACCCGCAGACCGGCTTTACTAAGACGTCCTTTCCCGGTCACGGCTGGTCGGTTCAAGTCTCCGCCAATGATGATGTCGCCCGTCAAATAGCCCGTAATATCACTAAAAAGATCTCCTAGGAATCGCTCGAGTAACTTGATGGGATATTGTTGCGTGTTGAGGGTGATCTTATTTTTTTCGGTCAGTGAGTCTTTCGTGTATAGAAGCAGGTCGAAAGACAATCGCTCTTGTGGGTTGCGTGTCGAGCCCTGTGCCGAAAGTCGTCCGCTCTCCTGGTCAAAAGAAAGTTGAGCGCTAAGTTCACCGATCGAATCGTTATCGAGTCGCAGTAAGCGGGTCGTTATTGGCCCACTAGTGATACGCAGATCGCCGACCGGATCTTCAATCAATAATTTACCCGACACGACACCTTCCAGGCGATTGTCAGGCAACACATAGGGGGCTACGTCATTCAGGTTGATATTGGATAACTCTAAACTGATCCTGTCTTTTTGATCATTCTCTTTGGCCATCGTGCGCAGCCGTACTTGTTGCTCCCCTTCGTATAAAAATAAATTTCCGCTTACCGGGCTATTTTTTCTGAGCACCAATTCACCTTCTTCGCCTAGGGTCCATAGTTTGCCATTGATCGTAAAGTCGGAGGGATCCCAATGCAGGGCAAAGCCGTCTTTGAAGGTGGTCACCAAGGCATTCAGATTGAGTTTCTCAACACCGCTGCCCTTACCCGAACGCAGTTGTATTCTAGATGAGTCATTACTGGCGCTAAACTGCAAGGTAACGGGGGGTAACGATACGGTATCGTTGAACGTGAATTGCGAAACACTTCCCTCTAGGTGTAGCCGATCATTGGCCGCTGCACTCGTAATGACAATGCGATCGGCCTTGTATTGTTCGTAGCGTAGTTCGGGTATGGTAGCCTGCAACGAAAAGTTATTATCGGCAGCAGACCAGGAGCCCTCTATGCTGCTGTAATTCAATCCAGACCAGCCGGGCGCTAGGGCGGTTAAAAAAGGCCCTGCCAAAGAGGTCTGTACCGAAAAGTTTAGTCGAGTATCAGGGGCCAGCGAAGAGGGGATTGTAAATTGAGAAGGGTAGTAGCGGGCTAAAAAATGTTGTCCGATCAAACCAATCTCGTTCAACTGGTACTGTCCCTTGAGGTGTGCGCTGAATTCGTTGGAAAGTACACTTATACTTTTTTGTGATGCCGTATTGCTTACCTGTACGATAAGGGAATCCAGCGGAAGGAGTTCCTCTTGCACACTGATGGCGGCATGACGAAAAGCCAGTGTGGCCTCTACTTCATTATTGTTGGAGTATCGAATGTCTGATTCGATTTGCCCGGAGAGTTGAATATCTTTTGTCGAAAGTCGAAGCTCTTTGAAAGAGGCTTTCTCGACAACGCCTGCAACCTGAAGGCTCGTTAGGTTATTGCCAGCATGCCAAGTCGCTTCGAGAGGCCCGGTTAGCAGATGCTCATCTTGAATACGCGTTTTAATGCGGAGTAATTGATCTTGAAGTGATCCCTCTATTCGAATATTGCGATAGGTGTAGTTGTTGTACTCCACAGCGCCAAGGCTCCCCTCAAAGGTTGATGTGGCATCTGACCACTGGAGGCCCCGGCCTTGCGTTTTTCCTTTAAAGTCAATACGGCCCAACGAGGGTACACCACTCAGCGCACCCAGATCAAAAGCGGTAAGTTCTACCGCCCCTTCGTACTCCGGAGATCGATTGGCTGGTAGCTTAACGCTGAGTTTGGTACTTATTGCACCCAGCCCGGTTTGCCAGTTTCCGTTGGCAGTAAATTGTTGTTGCTGGCCAGTGAGTGAACCCTTAAAGCGTAGATAGCGTACTTGCGAGAGGGATCTATTTTTTTGTTTGGCTAGTGCGGGTATAAAAAATACCAGGTCCTCGTAAGAGGTATTCAGGCGTTTTGCCTGCAAGTTGAACTCTCTTTTTTGGGGATCGCGGACATTTCGCAACTGCAATTCTCCCTGCAAGAAGCTCTTGGTTCCGGCTTGTAAAAGAAGATCGTTGATGTTCAGGTTATCGGCGTTGCCACTGATGCGCGCTTTTACTTGAACATCCTTATTGAAAGCAGCGGCGGCAGGATAGAAAAAAGCAATGTCTTTGCTACTAATGAGCGAATAGGTGATCTGCGTTTCCAATCGGGGATCCTTGGCCAACGATGGTTGGGGCGTCGATATAGGAAATCGAAGGTGGGTGCGCTGCTTTATCACACTGTGGTTGGTCTGCAAGTAGAAGCTGTCTAGCGAAATGCTCCCCGGCATCCATTCCACTTTGCTTTGTAATTTCTTTATGGCAAATCCGCTGCGCTCCTTTGCGTTCAACGTAAGCGTGCTTTGTAGCGTGTCTCCGTTGAGTGCCGTGTTGCGGAGTAGCAAGTCCATTTCATCGATTGCCGGCTGTGCAGCATCGAAAATACCGGGAACAAGTTTTCGCCCCTGTTTGCTAACCCTAAAGCTTCCTTTTCTTATTTCAACACGCGCTAGTTGAAGGTGGGGGAGGTTGGTTGATAAAAAGGAATTTTGCACAGGGCTATCACTTGTTGACGAAGCCTTTTTGTTATTTCCATTCGAGGGGGCTTTTAAAGCGGCAAATTGGGTCCAGTTCAGTTGCGGGTGGTCTATCAGCAACGATCGAATCCGAATAGGTTTACTTTCCGTAGAGAGTCGATCGGCCTCCAGCTCGAGTTTTTCTAAGCGGGCATGCAATGAGTCGCCTTCCCATCGGTCAGTTCGTTCGAAGCGAATGGAGCGAAGCGAGAGATGGTGCAAGTGTACAGCCACCGTTTTTTTTTCGGGTTGGCTGCTATCGCTTGGTCCTCCAGAAAAATAATCGATGATGAACTGGTGTCGCCAGGTGCTGTCACTGCGGTAGAGTCGCACAAACGCATGATTGAGTTGTACGTGGGTCAGGTCAATACTGTCTTTAACAAAAAACCAGTCCGTAAGGCGAAGCTCTAGCTTTTGGGCATAGGCGATGGTGTCTTGTTGGCGGTCCAGCACCAGCAGTCCTTGCAGCGAAAATCGATCCAATAGCGAAAACGAAACCCGGTCTACCGCTATTTGAGTGGCCAGCCTGTTCGAAAGCACACCGGCTACCTTTTTTCCCAACCAGCTTTGTACGGCCGGTGTCTTGAGCAGTAAAAAAATACTGCACAGCAATACCAAGACAGCTACGGCTGTCCACTTTACTATTTTTGCTGCTGTTCTCAGAAAAATTCGTTGATTGTAAAATTAGTGAAAGAGCCCCAGTAAGATTGGTTAAATTGCCTAAAATCGAATGTATGAGTCGCTTGCTTTTTGTTATCATTTTGCTGAACAGTTTGCGCGTTGTTGCACAGCCGACCACCGCATGGCAGACTTCCGCTTCTGCACGTTACGTGTTGGTGATTCATGGTGGCGCCGGCACTATCAGCAAGAATCTCATGACGCCAGAGCGCGAAAAGCGGTATCACGCTGCCCTTGACAGCGCTTTGCGAATGGGTGCGGCCATCTTAGAAAAAGGAGGATCGTCGCTCGATGCCGTAGAGGCCTCCGTAAGAGTACTGGAGGACGATCCGCTCTTTAATGCAGGGAAGGGGGCCGTGTTTACGGCCGATGGTATCAATGAGCTGGATGCGGCTATCATGGAGGGCAGTACGTTGCGCGCTGGCGCCATTGCCGGCGTACGTACCATTCGTAATCCCATTTCAACAGCCCGGGCCGTGATGGAACGATCAGAGCACGTGTTGTTGACCGGAAAGGGAGCCGAGACCTTTGCCAAGGAGCAGGGACTTGCGACCGTCGATCCGTCTTATTTCTATACACCCGAACGATGGGAGTCGTTGCAACGAGCTAAAAAAAGAGATTCTCTTGCAACCGCAGGTACGCCCAATCATAGCGCAGCGGCAAGCCAAGAGCAACGTACCGGCCGCTATGGCACGGTGGGCGCCGTGGCCCTCGACCAGCAGGGTCGCTTGGCAGCCGCCACCAGCACGGGGGGAATGACCAACAAAAAGTGGGGAAGGGTAGGGGATGCTCCTATCATCGGCAGCGGTACCTATGCAAACGATAATACCGTCGCTATCAGTTGTACGGGATGGGGCGAATATTTTTTAAGGCTGGTGATGGCCAAATCGATCAGCGACCGCATGGAATTCGGACAACAGTCATTGCAACAGGCCTCCGACGAGTTGGTGATGCGGCTATTGCCTGCCCTCGGCGGAGACGGCGGGTTGATTGCGGTAGACAAGCAAGGAAATATTGCCATGCCCTTTTGCACAGAGGGAATGTACAGGGGGTATATCAAGAAAGAAAAGGCAACGGGTCTCTTACAGAAGGAGACATTGATCTTTAAGTAAAACGGCGATTAAAATTTATGGCCGAAGGTGATCACTACCCGACTTCCGCGGGCATCTATCCGCGCGCCTTCCACGGCCTGTTGAGAAAGACGGTAGGCGTAGTGAGCATCTTTGCCCGTGGTATGTACAAAAGTCACATCAACAAAATTGCCTTTATGGCGATAGCCAAGTCCGCCACTTAGTTGTACACGCCGTCCACGTGGCGAATAGCTCTCGCGATAGGGATTTCCCAGCAAGGCTAAGCCGGCCCTGGTCATCAGCGTAGTAAATTTTAATTCACCTCCCACCCGAAGGTTGAGAGCGCTTCGAAAGGAGTTGTCTATGGTGTTGTTGAGTTCTTTAAAGTAATTGCGCGTTGTTTGGCTATTGTCAATTTCGGGGTCTACGCGAAAAGAAGAAGCGCTGTAGTTCACATATTCCAGATCGGCCGTTAAAAATCCTTTTTGTCTGGTAACATCCTCTGTCTCATTGATCACATACGACCCGCTTATCAAAAAGCGATAAGGCGTTAGGTGAAAGTATGTAAACTGCGCATCCTCTCCATTGGTAAATAACCCGGAGTTCTGTGTTTGTACACCTTTATAATTTTCGGTATCGGTGGTAACGGATGCCGAATAAATATCGGTAAGACGAAGCCAGGTAGGGGAATGAAAACTAAGGCCAAACCGCCAGAAGGGAGCAGGTCGATAGATCATTCCCAGCTTAAGGTTTAATCCATTCCCGTTGGTCTCCAGCCGCTGTTCGAACGTTGCATAATCGAAGTTGTTCAGTGTCTGGGTCGCATCGGCCTCAGTAAACGTACTGGTCCGATTATAGAAGATGAACGGAATTCCCAGCGTAAATCCAAAATAGATCTTTTCGTTCACCGATCCTCCGTAGCCCAGGGCCAACTCATTGATGGCTCCACGACTGCGAATAGAATTTTCTTGTAAAAGTCCCGAAGAGGCAGTGGCCCTGGTCTTATAGCGAAAGTTACCGGAGCTGCCTCCTCCAATAGTATCGATCCAGTAGGTGTTAAAAGCGAGGCTGCTTCCAAAGGGAAAGTCCTGTGCTACCCGATTGGCATCACCGATCGCTCCTATTTCCTCTAGAAAACGCTGCGAGTAGGAATGACGGGTATTGAGCCCACGGTACAGTACATTGCTGCTAAAGGTGGCCGTTTGATTGAGCGCAATGGCAAAGGCACCCGTTCTTTTTTGCTCGGCCTTTTTGCCAAGGCCATGTTCTTGAAATTGGGTACCCGTTACCAGGCCAATGGTGCCAAATCCAAGGTTGCCACGCTGGTCGGCCTCTGCTCTGCCTAAGTAAGTGCTTTTGTTTCGAAGACGTTGATAGGCGGGCGATAAGACCAGGTCCCCGGTCTTGTAAAACCCAAGTCCGGCCGGATTTACAAAGAGTGCAGCAAGATCGCCACCCAGCGAAGCCATGGCTCCTCCAATGGCTTGCTGGCGCGCAGTACCATTTGGTTGTGTCCAGGCGTATCGAAGTGCATCATCGGGTTCTTGTGCATGGGTAATGGACAAGAGGAGTACGAAACAGATCGGTAGCGAATAGTTTTTTACGGGTAGCATGTTGTGTGGATCAAAAGAGTCCAATAAAAGATCAGAATCTTCTAACAGGAGCGCTGCTGCCCGAAGAGGAATTCGATGAATTAGTATTGACCGGAGAGGATACGGGCGATCCCCCCGAAACGCCACCCGGGTTGCCACCGTTGAAGGCCTCTCTTAACGCGTTACCCCTGTTGACGGTGCCTGGATTTCGGGACGTACCAAAGGGAATATAGTTGCTGCCGGCACTTGTGTTCTGTTGTATCATCTTAAGATTGACAGGTGCTTGCTGGTAACTTCCCAGATTATATACACGGGGACGCGTGTATATATTTTTTACCGGGGCTTGGGCAAAAGCGACTGGAAAAAAGTAGGGGTTGTAAAAGTAATTCCAAGAAACGTACGGGTTGAGCGTAGGTGCAAAGAACTGATTATAACCCAGCGACCAGCGTTCGAAGGTATACCAGTCATCGAGGTCATCCCAACGGTTGCGATTACGAATGCGCATCCGTAAGAATCGGTCTTCTTCGTCTTCTTCGTAGTAGCGTACCCGGCGTGTCTCGGTGCGCTGCACACGAACATACTCGGCTTCGGGTCTGGCAGGAGAGTAGTAAACGTCGTCAGGGGTCTGGCCCGTTTTGTAGGCAGTGCTGCAGCCAGACAGCAACAGCACGCACAGTACTAAAAGAAGCGAGGTTGTTTTCATAGCCGAAGTGGTTAATTTTGTATTCCTGAACAAAGTTCGGCATCTTGCGCTGATATCGCGGGCCGGGCTGTTAAAAAAAAGGTAAACCTGGCCGTCGCCCCAATTCGCCTATGAGTAAAGAGATCACATCCAGAAGTACAGACTACTCCCAATGGTATAACGACCTGGTGATAAAGGGCGAGTTGGCCGACTATTCTGCGGTCCGGGGTTGTATGGTCATAAAGCCGTATGGCTATGCCCTTTGGGAAAATATGCGAGATGTCTTGGATAAGATGTTCAAGGACACCGGTCACGTAAACGCCTACTTTCCGCTTTTTGTACCCAAGAGTCTGTTCGAGGCCGAAGAAAAAAACGCCGAAGGTTTTGCCAAGGAATGCGCCATCGTTACGCATTATCGGTTGAAAGCGGACCCCGAGCGGCCCGGAAAGTTGATGGTCGATCCAACCGCCAAACTCGAGGAGGAACTCGTGGTGCGACCCACCAGTGAGGCCATCATTTGGAATACCTACAAAAATTGGATACAATCCTATCGTGACCTTCCTATTCTGGTCAATCAATGGGCCAATGTGGTGCGGTGGGAAATGCGTACGCGTCTTTTTTTACGCACGGCCGAATTTTTATGGCAAGAGGGACATACCGCGCATGCTACCCGCCAAGAGGCGCTCGACGAAACCGTCCAAATGCTACAGGTGTATGCCGATTTTGTGGAAAATTATATGGCCGTACCTGTCATCAAAGGGGTCAAAACTCCGCAAGAGCGTTTTGCGGGGGCCGAAGACACGTACTGTATCGAAGCGTTGATGCAAGACGGCAAGGCGTTGCAGGCCGGCACCTCACATTTTCTAGGTCAGAATTTTGCTAAGGCCTTCTAGGTAAAGTTCAGTGACCGCGATAATAAACTCGATTACGTCTGGGCCACCAGTTGGGGGGTCAGTACTCGCTTGATCGGGGCTTTGGTGATGGCGCACAGCGATGATGAGGGGTTGGTGCTTCCGCCTCGTATTGCTCCTTTGCAGGTAGTGATCGTCCCTATTTACAAGGGAGAGGAACAAAAAGCGGCCATTGATGCCTGCGTACAAACGCTGGTGCAATCGCTCAAGTCAATGGGTATTCGTGTGAAGTACGATGATAACGACAACGCGCGTCCCGGATGGAAATTTGCCGAATACGAGATGAAAGGGGTTCCTCTTCGGTTGGCCATTGGGGCCCGCGACCTGGAGAATAAAGTGGTAGAAGTGGCTCGTCGTGATACCCGCGAGAAATCAACAGTGCCCCTCGAAGGGCTGGCTGAACGCATACAGCAGTTGCTCGAAGAGATCCAGCAACAACTCTTCAATAAGGCGCTGTCTTATCGGAACGATCATATTACGCCAGTTGATACCTGGGATCAATTTGTTTCGCTCCTCGATACCAAAGGAGGGTTTCTGGCCGCTCACTGGGACGGAACGGCAGAGACCGAAGAGGCGATCAAAGAAAAGACCAAGGCCACCATTCGTTGTATTCCGCTGGACAATAAGCAAGAATCCGGCCCTTGTATTTTAACGGGTAAACCCTCTGCGCAGCGCGTGCTGTTCGCCAGGGCCTATTAAAGATGACAAATACCGAATCGCCATTTGCCGCCGGTAAAGTGTTGTTGATCGACAAGCCCCTGGGTTGGACCTCCTTTGATGTGGTCAGAAAACTCAGGCATCTTGTTCGGATCAAAAAGATCGGGCATGCAGGTACGCTCGATCCCCTGGCCACCGGTCTGCTGATCGTATGCACCGGAAAATTTACCAAGCGCATCAACGAGTTCATGGCTCAGGAAAAAGAATATACCGGAACCATCACCCTGGGCGCTGTTACGCCCAGTTACGATCTGGAGACCGAGCCAGTAGATCATCGCGACAT
>JBJTFT010000212.1:0-2726 GCA_046093525.1 Sphingomonadales bacterium
TTATAAGAGCCCTTACGGAACGTGCGCCTTTTTCTTTGAGCAGTCCCGCGCTTTTAGCGAGGGTACCACCCGTGTCGCAGATATCATCGATCAACAACACATCGCGATTCGTAACATCCCCGATCACTACCATGCTGGCTATTTCGTTAGCCCGCTTCCGGTGTTTGTCGCAGATCACCATTTCGGCATTGAAATAACTGGCGATCTCTCGAATCCGGTTGGTAGCTCCCACGTCGGGGGCCGCAAAGGTAAGATTTTCCAACTTTAAACTCTCGATATAAGGGATAAAAACAGCGTGACTATCCAGGTGGTCCACGGGGATGTCAAAATACGCCTGAATCTGGGGCGCGTGAAGGTCCATGGTAATAACCCGATCGGCACCGGCAGCGACTAACATATTGGCTACCAACTTACTGCCAATGGCAACGCGGGGTTTATCCTTACGGTCTTGCCTGGCATAGCCATAGTAGGGCAGCACGGCAATAACCTTATAGGCCGAGGCCCTGCGAGCCGCATCGATCATCAGAAGCAGCTCCATTAAATTATCGGTCGGGGCATAGGTACTTTGTACCAAAAAAACATAATCTCCCCGTACACTTTCCAGAAAAACCGGACAGATCTCTCCATCGCTGAATCGCTGAATGTTGACCCTTCCGAGCTGGGTTCCGTATCGTTTACAGATTTGTTCGGCCAGTTGCTGAGAACCGGTTCCGGCAAAGATTTTGGCGTGTTGCATAGCAGAGGATAAACTAGTGCTGCGAAGATATTGATAGCCCCAGACAATACCGATGAGTGCCGCAAATAAATCTCGCGTACCCTTGCACCAATAGGATCGTCGGGTTATACTTATCAAATGATAAAGCCCGAAAGACGCTCCCCGTTGCCGCCCGAAGACCGCCCCCGCGAAAAACTCTACCGGTGGGGTTGCGAGCAATTGACCGACGCAGAGTTGTTGGCCATCTTGTTGCAATGCGGCAACAGACAACGCAGTGTAGCCGAATTGGCGCTGGAGCTACTCGGTCTTGCCAAACATAACCTGGCCGAATTGGCCCGCATGCATCCCTTGCAGATGGCCCGCATCAAGGGGATAGGAAAAGCGAGGGCCGCACAGATCATGGCTGCCCTCGAGCTGGGACGTCGCCGCCATGCAGGGCCACCCCTAGAAAAAACGCAGGTATCCAAGAGCAGCGATATAGCCCGGTTCCTACAGGTCAGTTTACAAGACAGACATCAAGAGGTGTTCGGTGTGCTATATCTAAACAGAGCCAATCGCATCAATCACTTCGAGATCGTGAGCGAAGGGGGTATCACCGGAACGGTAGCCGATCCGCGGATCATTCTAAAAAAAGCCTTGGAACAAAATGCGGTCAGCATCATCGTTTGCCATAATCACCCCTCCGGAAATCTGCAACCCAGCCGGGCAGACGAGCAACTTACGCAGCGCTTGAAAGAGGCTGCACAGTTACTGGACATCCATATGCTAGACCATGTGATCGTAAGCGAGCAGGGTTATTACAGCTTTGCAGACGAAGGGCTCATCTGAGAGAGAAGTGATTAAAGCAGATCCGGAAGCAAATAACTATGCTAAAATTCACTTATAGCAAAAGATCGGAAAAGAAAGTAAAAGCCCTCTACGCTTAGGCCTGGGCCGTGGGGCCTCCAAAATTGAGCGGAAGCTGTATCTCCTCCAGGTCTTTGATCGGGCCGTTGACCGATTCGTACTTCTGGATATTTTCAGTAAGGGCGCGCATCAATCGCTTGGCATGCTGGGGCGTTAAGATAATACGAGACTTGACGCGGCTTTTAGGGGTGCCGGGCATCACATTTACAAAGTCGATTACGAACTCGGCATGCGAGTGGGTGATGATCGCCAGGTTGGCGTACTCACCTTCTGCTACTTCTTCTGAGATCTCAATGTTAAGTTGGCTATTGTTGGGTAGTTGTTGTTCTTCCATTGTTGATTGGTATATCGGTCAAAGATAGAGCAAAAAAAAGGAGCTGTAGGGTGTACAGCTCCTTGAAAAAGTTATTACAGCGAATTATCTAGAGCGAACATATGTGAGCGTGTCGCTCCAACCGCGATTAGTGAAGTCTTGACCGGGACCAGTAAAGTAGAAGAAATAAGCAAAAATTGTCTTAGACACGGGGTCATATCGACTAATAGGGGCGCCGGGACCTGTGTGCATTAATATGGGGGTTGCACTACCTACATTGAAAACGTTGGTAGCCACATCGGTATTCGTGTTAAACTCCATAACAGGAGAAATGGCACCGCCATACCAGCTGATAGTGCCTACACCGGTTCCAATGGGATGACCATAGGCACCAGCTGCATTAAAGAAGAATCGTACGGTGTTAACACCGGTCGTGTGCATTTCCATATCTACATCAAAGGGGAAGTTAAAAGGAGAACGATTATGCACACCTCTCATGCGATAGAAACCATCGTATTTATTCTTAACTGAGATCAATACGATAACAGAATCTTTACCGGCAGCTTTGTTAAGAGTACCAGCACTTGTAAGGGCAAAACCTAGGGCGTATTTTCTGCTAAGATCCCACTTGCCACCATTCAGGTTAATGATAAACTCGCGGGCAAAATCTCCGGCGTTAAAAGCAGAAGAATAAATATTACCGGCGCGAGTGATAGAAGTATTGAGGGTGTACAAACTGTCAGGCACTAACTCAAAATTAGAGCCATTGGCCGCATTGTAACGGGCTACCAT
>JBJTFT010000213.1:0-2585 GCA_046093525.1 Sphingomonadales bacterium
TGATAGTTTTGCCCTGGTGCCGCAGGGGGAGGAGTCCATTTCGAAAACGGAATCGTCCATCAAGGGCCTGCAATCCCGTTTTAAGCTTGATAAGAAAAGTGATCGGCTGGTACCGGTAGCATCGGCATTCGGCGGGCTTTCTATCTATAAGATCGCGGGGGGCGTTCTACCATTGTACAAGGCCGATGCCAATCCCGATCCTCGTGTAGAGGCCGTATGTGAGCATGTCGCCTTTGCCCGTTATTTTGTAGACGCTGCCGATCGAGGGGTTAAGATCAATCCTCGTATGCATTTGCGATACCAGACCGTTTTTGATGCGTTACAACGAAAATTATCCCTTTCACTAAAGACAATAGGATGAGTCAAACTCCGATCGATTGCGTGTTGCCCAAGCTCTTTGAACCACGTAAAGAAGCGGATTACATTCGGCTTGGAAAGAGTGGCGATGGGGGGTACATCATTGACAGGCAATCCATAGCCGCCTCGCAGAAGCTGCTCAGTTTCGGTATCAACTACGATTGGAGTTTTGAGTCTGATTTTCTAAGACAACAAGCCATGCCCTTGGTGGCCTTCGATCACAGCATCGGCAAGATGGAGTTTTTAAAGAAATTCCTCATTCATTCCACCTTTGATTTCTCGCCACCGTTGGCCTATCGTCACCTATCGGCTCTGATCCGCTATGATCATTTTTTTAGTGGCGAGCGGGTACATCTGCCTTTGCATGTTGGCTATGGTTCTATCGACAAGATGGTCGATTTTTCGCAGGCCCTTACACTCGCTTCTTGCGAGCATACTCCCTTTTTCTTGAAGGTAGATACCGAGGAGTGGGAGTATGGTATTTTGGAAGATCTCATTCGCCATGCCGGGCTAATGAAAGGACTAGTCATTGAGTTTCACCGGCTTGACCTCCATCTAAACAGGGTCATGGATTTTATAGAGCGCTTTCCGTTGGACCTGGTGTACACGCATGCCAATAATTATGGCCACGTGCTTTCGGATGGTACCCCCCTTTTGATCGAATGCACCTTTAGTGCTTTTGGAATTGACCGGATGGGGCCCTTTACCCCCCTTTCGATCGATATGCAGAACTCAGGCAGACTTCGGCCCTATTCCTTGCGATTCGGGTAACAGCAACATAAAAAATATAAGTGTTTTAGCTTATTTTAGTGTTTTCTTTATTTTTTTGTACTTGCCTCATTTTCTTTGCTTATTGCCTTTTTCTTACTCACAAATGCTCGGAATTTTACCTAATTTTGCACGGATACGCCACCAGCGAATCACACTGCTTCGCATCGGCATCCAGTCTATTGGATGTGACCGACCTGGCGAAGCCATCAGTAGTATAATCCCAAAAGTCAATAAACAAGCCCTCCAATGAGCAAATGGCTCGCCGTTTACACTAAGCCTCGCTGGGAAAAAAAGGTCAATCAGTTGCTCAACGATAAGGGTATTGAGTGTTATTGCCCCTTGAACAAAGTACACCGTAAGTGGAGCGACCGGATCAAGACCGTCGAGGAGCCGCTTTTTAAATCATATGTTTTTGTCAAGGTATCGGATGAAGAGCGCACCAAGGTGCGGTTGACCAATGGGGTTGTCAATTTTGTGTATTGGAACAAAAAGCCAGCCGTGATCAGGGAAAAAGAGATCCAGACCATCAAGCGTTTTCTGGATGAGCATCATGATGTGCAGTTGCGGCCACTGGAGTTTTCGGTCAAACAGCAGGTCTTGGTCACGAGTGGTACCTTTATGGATCGTCGGGCCATTGTACTGGATGTAAGAAGAAAAGAGGTCAAAGTAGCGATCGAGAGTCTGGGGCAAGAGCTGGTGGCTTATGTCGATAAAACAAAACTCAGTATAATAGATCATGTCATTTAGTAAGAACCTTGTCATTACAGGGGGCGCCGGTTTTATCGGTTCGCATGTGGTTCGTCTGTTCGTAACCCGCTATCCCGATTATAAGATCATCAATGTCGATGCATTGACCTATGCCGGTAACTTAGAGAACCTACGCGATATTGAGGGCAGTGCCAATTATGTTTTTGAGAAAGTCAACATTCTCGATACGGCCGAGTTAGAGCGAGTTTTTTCTACTTATCAGCCTGATGGTGTCATACACTTGGCGGCCGAGAGTCATGTGGATCGCTCTATCGATTCGCCGCTCGATTTCGTGTACACGAACGTGATCGGTACGGTGAATCTACTCAATGCGGCAAAAAAGCATTGGCAGGGTAATTATGCGGAGAAACGTTTTTACCACGTATCGACCGATGAGGTCTATGGCGCTTTGGGAGAGACGGGCCTGTTTACCGAGCAAACCAAGTATGACCCACATTCGCCCTATAGTGCCTCCAAGGCGGCCAGCGATCATTTTGTAAGGGCTTATCACGACACCTACGGAATGCCGGTGGTGATCAGTAATTGCTCTAACAATTACGGGCCTCATCATTTTCCTGAAAAGCTGATCCCGCTTTTTATCAATAATATCATTAACAAGAAGCCCTTGCCGGTATATGGCGATGGGCAATACACCCGCGACTGGCTGTTCGTCAAGGACCATGCTATTGCCATTGATCTGGTCTATCACC
>JBJTFT010000214.1:0-3272 GCA_046093525.1 Sphingomonadales bacterium
ATCTCATCCAGTATCATTACCGGGTTAGACGCCTGCACCTTTCGCAACGATTGCAAGATTCGACCAGGCATAGCGCCTACATACGTCTTGCGATGCCCTCTTACCTCACTCTCGTCGTGCAATCCTCCCAAACTTAAGCGAACATATTTGCGACCAATGGCATTCGCGATACTTTTTCCCAACGAAGTCTTACCAATTCCGGGAGGGCCCACGAAACAAAGGATGGGGCTTTTCATATCTCCCTTTAACTTGAGTACGGCGAGATGCTCCAATATGCGCTCCTTGATCTTGCGCATACCATAATGATCTCTGTCGAGCGTCGTGCGTGCTTTTTTGAGGTCATAATGGTCTTGTGTGCACGAACCCCACGGCAGATCGAGCATCAGGTCGAGGTGATTGTACACGACCGAATAATCGGGCGTGCTGGGATGCATACGCTCCAGTTTCTCAATCCCCTTCTTAAAAGCTTCTTTGGCAGCCGCAGGCCATTGCTTTCCTTCGGCTTTCTTTTGCATCTCCTTTAGCTCTTGCGCGTTGGTATCACCGCCAAGCTCTTCTTTAATGCTCTTAAGCTGCTGTTGCAAGAAATACTCTCGTTGTTGCTTATCGAGTTCCGTACGCGTTTTAGCAGTCACTTTGTTACGAAGCTCTGCGAACTGTAATTCTTTTTGCAAGAGTTGCATCAGTAAGTCTGCCCGCTGACGAAGCGGATCGATCTCTAGTAATCGTTGCTTCTCTCGAATATCAGTGTTGAGATTACTGGCCACGAAATGCACCAGAAAAACAGGGTTCTCTATGTTGCGCAAGATGATACCCGCCTCGGTGGGAATATTGGGAGATAACTGTATGATCTGGCCCGCCAGTTCTTTGATGTTGGCTACGTAGGCATTGAAATCCTCATCTTGGGGGGCAGCCTCTTCGCTCAAGGACTTAATGGCCGCTTTGAAATAAGGATCCTCTGCGACCACGGACTCGACACTAAAGCGAAGCTTGCCCTGAATGATGACCGTGGTACCTCCATCGGGCATCTTGATCAGTTTTACGATGCGGGCAATGGTGCCAATGCGTTCCAGATCGTTTACGCCGGGATCTTCTACCGCACTGTCTTTTTGCGCCACCACGCCAATGAGTTTATCGGCCTTGTAGGCATCCGTTACCGCACGTATGCTTTTATCTCTGCCTACCGTAATGGGTAGCACCACACCGGGAAACAAGACCGTATTGCGAAGGGGTAAGAGGGCAATGGTATCGGGCACCACAATCTCTTGTCCATCCTCCTGCGCTCCCTCGTTAAGGGGGATGATGGGCAGAAAATCCATTTCTTCTTCGGGATGCAGGATCAATTTGTCGACTCTCATGTTAGTATTAATTTGGACATTCTGTCACCCGGCCGCCCGGGAGCGACTAAAATCAATGACAGAACGCGGGAATACCTATAAGCCAACAATCATGCCCCGCGGTCACTACCTGACAAAATGGATCGATTAGAGTATGGTCATGCCAACAGAGAGCTGAAAACCCTGATTTTTCCAGCGAGAGTCGTTGGTCAGGTCATTGATATCGTTGAGTCCGACAAAGTAGCGTCCATTGACCCTGAAAATTCCGGCTTTTAACTGCACGCCTCCCAACATAGAAAAATCGCCTTGTTTAAAGGCATTCTGCGCATTCTGACCAACTGAAATATTTCGGTCGAACAGAATACCGAACTGCGGACCGGCCTGTAACGAAATAAATCCGCCACCCAGTTTGTAATTGAGCAGCACCGGAATGGAGAGATACTCCATCTTCACCGATGTAAGTCCGCTTAGCGCATTGTTCAAAAGAGTATTATAACTGGAATCAAGCGAATTCTTGTACTGGTTGATTAGCAACTCGGGCTGCAAGGTCAATTGCTTGGACAGCTTGATCTCCGCAAAAGCCCCCAGCTGGTACCCATAGGAGAATTCATCTTCGAAAGAACGACCGTCTACCTTGGTAATGTTGGTACCGGCCTTTAGCCCGAGATGAAACTGGGCCTTAGATGCAAATGAAAAGAATCCTACGAACACAAGTAAGAATAAGCTGGCTTTCATACGGGGGCGTGTTTGGTTAGCGCTCAAATATACTCCCACAAAACTCTACGGACGGAGTACTTATTATCCACCGGGTGTTAATCTTTTGAGAATAATTCGATAAGGGTGATCTCCGGTAAAAAGCCGACTCGCCCCGGATAACCGATAAATCCAAATCCGGTATTGACATACAATTTTTGTTGAGCTTGCTCATAGAGGCCTGCCCACTCGTTATAAAAGTATTGAACCGGACTCCAGCGCATACCCGGCAGCTCCACACCAAATTGCATACCATGGGTGTGACCCGACAGGGTAAGCGCAATATCAGTATACTTTTCGCAGACCTCGGCTCTCCAATGAGAAGGGTCGTGGGTCAGTAAGATCTTGAAAGGCGCAGCCGTACCATCTCCGTAGGCCCGCGACAGATCGCCATACTTCGGAAAGCGAAGCTTGGCGCTCCAATTCTCTACACCGAGCAACAGTAAGTGCTGTCCGTCCTTTTCGACCAACGCCTGCTCGTTGAGCAGCAGTCGCCACCCCATTTGCCGTTGGATGTCCTTTAGCAAGGAGAGGTTGGCTTGTTTGTCATCGGCATTGTCCCAACGAACATAATCGGCATAGTCGTGATTGCCCAATACCGAGTAGACGCCCAGCGGGGCCCGAAGACGACCGAACACGTCGATGTAAGGTTGCATCTCGGTAGCCAGGTTATTGACCAGGTCGCCGGTAAATAAGATAAGATCCGGCGATTGCGCCATGATCTTCTCTACTCCTCGTTCTACGGCCAAGCGATCCGTAAAACTGCCGGAATGGATATCGGATATGTGCACGACACGCAACCCATTAAAGGCGGCGGGCAGATTTGAAAAATGCAGTTTGAGATTCTTTACCTGGTAACGATAGCGATTACCCATTCCGTAAGCCAATGCTCCAAAAAGTCCCGAACCGGCCAACATGCCGGCCCAGCTCAAAAAAGCGGAACGAGAGATCAGATCGGTTTGCACTCCATCCGTGGACGGTTTGTTGCTGCCTAACTTGGTCACACTCCACTGTAAAGCCCGTCGAATATCATCGGTTAAAAAAAATAAAGTAGCCAGCAACTTGGCCAGAAAAAGACCGGCGATCAGGGCGAACAGCACTGAGCGGGCCACCTGACCGGTGTTCTTAGAAAAGAGAGCAGGTAAAAAAACTAAAAGCGCCAGCGAAACAATAGAAATGAAC
>JBJTFT010000215.1:0-2845 GCA_046093525.1 Sphingomonadales bacterium
TACCCCGATACCCTTCGCTTATGCGGAGATCAGGGGCATTTCGTGCATTGAGCGTAATTTCGAGCTTACCAGCCTGCTGATATACAAAAAAATCTGGCAACACATAATGTTGCTCCGCACTAGTATCATGACTATCGCCCCCAGGCTTAGGATTTAGCTTAGTAATGAGCGCAACTACCTCTTTTAACTCTTCTTCTGTTATCGATAGGCCTTTTTGAATCTTATCGTAATGACGCTTTGAGAATTCATCAAAATAATCACTCAGCGCCCGAATAGCCAACACCACAAGCACTTCTTGCTCAGGACGACGACGTAACTGAATTAATAAACATTCCCGAAGGTCGCGAGCCGCCACGCCTGGCGGATCAAATTGCTGAATAAGCGCCACCACCTCTTCGACCTCAGCGATGCTTGCCATTACGTTTTGCCGAAAGGCTAAGTCGTCTACCATAGCAGAAGTATCTCTTCGCAGATAACCATCTTCGTCAATACTCCCTACTATCTGCTCAGCAATGATCTGTTGTTTTTCATTAAGGTTAAGCAACTGTAACTGATCTAGTAAAGCATCATAAAAACTAGTACCCGATTGTATGGGGAGTGAGCCCTCTTCAGGAAGCTCGGGAATATGATCATCCTTTAAGCGATAGTCGCCGGGTTCATTCTCATCATCTTGAATGTAATCGCTTACATTGATATTATCATAATCACTGGTCTCTTGCTCCGGTTCAAGATGATCAACGCTTGTGTCTGGTTCATCAGTAGGCTCTATACGCTCTTCGAAACGTTCAGGTTCTAGTTCTAGTGCAGGATTTTCTTCGAGCTCTTCCTTAATCCGTGTTTCGAGATTAGCGGTAGGTACTTGCAACAATTTCATCAACTGAATTTGCTGGGGCGACAAGCGCTGTTGCAGTTTCTGTTGTAGTCGTTGTTGCAGAGCCATATTTATCTGTTACTAATCTTTAGCCAGTGCCGTTACAGGAATCAACTCACTTTCGGTATTACTTTTGGCTACCGCACTTACATAATATTGATAACGGGCAGCTCCTTCGACCAGGCTTACTTCTTGTTCAAAACCCTGTGGCTTTATAACAATAGCATGAAGATATTCTCCGCTGTTTACCATTGAAGCCAATGAACGACCGGCCGGAAAGCGGTATAACACAAAATATTTGATAGGTATTCGATTTTCTTTGGCAGGTTTTACACTAAAGCGGATTGTCTCTGCCTTACGCGTCGTAACAGAGACTTGGGGAGCCAGTGGAGCACGATCGGAGATCCAGGGCATCGAAGGCAACAAAGCAGGATAGCGATAGTAATTATTACGCAAACTATCGTTCCATCCATTGGGATTTGTAGCGAACGACTTGCTACTGAAATAAACACTGCCTTGTACTTGTGCATTACCGCGTAACAACTGGATCTGTGCCGGTAGCTCGCGCGGATTTTTCCAACCCGACTGCGCTTTATCTAGGGCCCGGTAAATACCATGCCCGACATAAATATGTTTTCCATAGGCATTACGACTCCACCAGTCGAGCAACTTTTCGTATGCGATCTTATCGTGTCCGATCTCGAGATAGAGCTGAGGCGTTACATAATCGATCCATCCCTTTTCTAACCAAAGCAAAATATCGGCATAGAGGTCATCGTAATTCGTTTGGCCCGCACGACTATCGCTGCCCCGCACGTCTTTATCTTTATTGCGCCAGACGCTGAAAGGAGAAATACCAAAACGGACTTCTTTATTAACGGCTTTGATGGCCTTGCTGATAGCCACAATAATTGAATCTACATTGCTTCGTCTCCAATCTTCTTTATTAAGCGGTGATCTCGAGCTGGCAAACGAAGCAGCATCCGGAAATTCCTTGCCCGCTATACGATACGGATAAAAATAATCATCCATATGAATGGCATCTACAGGATATCGCTCCACAATATCGCGCACCACTTGCACCACAAATCGTTGCGCCTCTTTATTGCCCGGATCGAAATACTTCTTATCACCGTAGGTCAAAAACCATTCGGGACGAATCTTGGTAATATGAGCGGGTGCGATAGAAGACTTGCCGATGGTTTGTACGGCACGATACGGATTAAGCCACGCATGAAATTCCATTCCGCGCTTATGGGTCTCTTCTATCATAAAAGAAAGCGGATCCCAATACGGAACAGGAGCCTTCCCCTGCTGGCCGGTCAAGAATTCACTCCAGGGCTCATAAGAAGAAGGGTAAAACGCATCGGCAGCCGGACGTATTTGCACGATCATGGCATTCATGCCATTTCGCTGATGCTGGTCAAGAATATTGATAAAATCGGTTCGCTGCTGCACCGGATCGGTTACGCCCCCTTTGGGCCAATCGATATTGGCCACGGTAGCGATCCACACACCCCTAAACTCATGCTTGGGTTGCGCTAAAGAAACAAAAGACAAAAAAAGAAGCAACGACAGGTTGATCAACGATAATTTCATGTGACAAAATTACGAGATTCGAGAGCAATTAAAACTCAGTCTCCCCATACCCGCGTGCCCTCGGAGCAGTTGGAACAGATGTCGATCTGTTTTCGCCCCTTAAGGATCTTGGCCCTAAATTGACGATAGGGTTCGCTACGCCAGATATCGACAAAAGACTGCTGTTGCAGATCGCCCATTTTATACTGGGCATCCTTATCGAAACAACAAGGTGCCACCAGTCCGTTCCAGGTAATGACCGGATCGTGCCAAAGTCGCCAGCAGTGATTGGCCAATTGACCTTTAAACTGATTACCCGCAGGGGTACGCCGGTACCGGCTATATTCCTGGCGAGTAGGGATCAGTTGATGAGGGTCATTCGTATAATCATAGATC
>JBJTFT010000216.1:0-3342 GCA_046093525.1 Sphingomonadales bacterium
CCAGGGAAACAATAGAAATGAACCAATAGGAACCATGCCATACGAGCCTGGCACGAGCACTCGACCCGGTGGTCAGATGTCGCAGGACCTGAAAAACATAGAGATCCACCAAAAAAACAAATCCGATAAAAATCCACCAGAAGGGGGCATTGCGCATAGGTCGGTAAAATTAGTGGGCAAAACTTAATTTTGTCGTCTTCGGCCAATCAGGCATCTTTACCATTAACATTTTCAAGACAAGGAAGTTCAATCGACTATGGGAAGAATCATCGGGGTAGCTAACCAAAAAGGAGGGGTCGGAAAAACCACTACCGCCATCAATTTGGCGGCCAGTTTTGCGGTGCTGGAGTACAAGACGCTATTGGTGGATGCCGATCCACAGGCCAACAGTACCACCGGAGTGGGCTTCGACCTGCACAATGTTACCCAGAGCTTATACGACTGCATGGTCAATCAGGCCAAGGCCAAAGACGTGATCTTAAAGACAGAGATCCCCAATCTGGATTTGATTCCCTCCCACATCGATCTGGTGGGTGCCGAAATTGAAATGATCAATTACCCCAACCGCGAGACCGTGCTCAAGAATTTGATCGAAGTCGTAAAAGAAGAGTATGACTTCATCATCATAGATTGTTCGCCTTCGCTGGGTCTTATTACCGTCAATGCCCTTACTGCGGCCGATTCGGTCGTTATTCCGGTACAAGCGGAGTTCTTTGCCTTGGAGGGGCTGGGAAAATTGCTCAACACCATCAAGATCGTGCAAAGCAGACTTAACATGCAATTGGTGATCGAAGGCATTCTCATGACCATGTACGACGGAAGGTTGCGCCTCTGCAACCAGGTCGTGAGTGAGGTCCGAAGACATTTCGAAGACATGGTCTTTACCACCATCGTACACCGCAATGCCCGACTCGCCGAAGCACCCAGTACCGGAAAGCCGGTCATCTTATACGATGCCAACAGCAAAGGCGCCATGAACTATCTTAATCTGGCCAAAGAGATCTTGCAAAAAAATAACCTGACCCGCATCAAGAACGAAGAACGAATCTTAGAATTATAAGTATGAGCAACCCCAAGCAACATAAAGACCAGCTGGGCAAAGGGATCCGCTCACTGCTGCAAAGTATCGACACCGACTTAAAGACGGCCGCCGGTCAACTCAAACCGGCTGTGGTAGAATCCGCCACGGCCAGCACCAGAATTCCGGTGATGGACATTGAGCCTAATCCCAAGCAGCCTCGACGCGATTTTGACGAGACGGCGCTGCAACAATTGGCCAAGTCTATTAAAGACCACGACATCATCCAACCCATTACGGTCGCCAGGCTAGCGAGCGGAAAATACCGCTTGATCTCCGGAGAGCGCAGATGGAGGGCCGCTAAAATGGCCGGACTGCTCGATGTACCGGCTTACTTGCGCCAGGCCAATGACCAGCAGCTATTAGAGCTGGCCCTACTCGAAAATCTTCAACGAGAAGACCTCAATGCCATAGAAGTAGCCTTGAGCTACAAACGCATGATGGATGAGCTGCACTACACTCAAGAGCAAGTAGCCGACCGCATGGGAAAAGACCGCAGTACGGTGGCCAACAGCATCAGGCTCTTGAAATTACCGCCCGATATTCAACTGGCGGTACGCAGAGGCGAGCTTAGCATGGGCCATGCCAGGGCACTGCTGGCCATTGAGCTGGTAGAGGTGCAACTCTACGCCTTTAAGGAGATCATGCAAAAAGGTCTCTCCGTTCGACAAACTGAAATGTTGGTACAGCAGGTAAAAAAGGACCAGCCCGCTGTTAAAAAAATCGCAAAATCTACCACTTCATCTCCCTTAAGACGAATTGAAGATAAATTAGCGTCTCACTTCAGCACCCGGGTACGCATCAAGCAACAGCGAGATGGGCAAGGGCAGCTGATCATAGAGTACTATTCACCCGAAGAACTCAATAAAATTCTCCGGCAACTGAATGCCCCACTCGATTAATGAAGTCTTTTTTATTTTTCTTTGTTTGCAGTTTTTTTTTACTGGTGGCACCTGGCAGTTACGCACAAGACGCTCCGGCTGCCAGACAAAACCGCTACGACTCTGTTACAGCGTTGCATCCCCCTAAAAAAGCAGCTCTTCGCTCGGCCCTCTTGCCCGGCCTGGGTCAGATCTACAATAAAAAAATCTGGAAGGTGCCTATCGTCTATGGAGCCCTGGCTACATCGGGAGCCATTTTCTTTTATAATCTCAACAATTACAAAGACACACGCTTTGCCTACAGCGTTAAATACAACATGCGGGTAAATCGGACAGACTCGGCACTCTTTGGGAAGATAAAACCGAATCTGCAACCGCTTCCCGAAGAAAGCCTAAAGTACTACCGAAACCAATTTAGAAGAGATATCGATTATTCGGCACTTTTCTTTTTGGTATTATGGGGATTAAACGTGGTGGACGCCGCCGTAGACGCCCATCTAAAAAGTTTTGACGTAGGCAATGACCTGAGCCTTCGGATTGCACCAGGCTATAGCGAAACAGGTGCTACCCATGGCATAAGTTTTCGACTAACGATCGGAAAATAAAAAAGATCTCGTGCCGCTTAGATCTTGCGTGATCACTTGCATCCCAGCACCTCGCACAATTTGGCCTCGAGGGCAGGGCCCCGCAGGTTCTTGGCAATGATAGTACCACTGGGGTCGACCAAAAAGTTATAGGGTATGCCGTTGACCCGATACAAACGAGCAGCCTCGTTATTCCAGAATTTTAGATCGCTGACATGCGTCCAGGTAAGCCTGTCTTTTTTGATGGCCTCTAACCACTTGGCTCGTTGCTCTTCGCGATCGAGCGAAACGCCCAGCACCGTAAAATTCTTTCCTTTGAACTTGTTGAAATTATCGACCACATTAGGATTCTCCTGCCGACAAGGACCACACCAGCTAGCCCAAAAATCGACCAGCACATATTTTCCTTTGAACGAGGAAAGCGAAATCATCTTTCCACTGGTATCCGCTTGTGTAAAATCAATTGCCTTCGAGCCAATGGCCCCGATCTTTCCGTCTTGGATCATCGCTTCCAATTGCTTGCCGGACGCACTCTGTCGGGCAGTTGGCTGCAAAGACTCAAAACACTTCTCTAACCAGACCATATCATTGAAGAAGCCATAGGTGGCCGCCAACACAAAACTGGTAACGGGAGATGCAGACTCTTGTTTGGTCAACTGCTCTACCAATTGCTGCATAGCCGTGTTGGTGGCGCTATAGGCCGCCAGCAGACTATCGCGGGTCTTCTCGCCGGGAGAGGCATTAAGGGCCGTTGCTTGCTGGTTGCGCAGCTGTACATACGGCACGAACCCAACTAAGA
>JBJTFT010000217.1:0-6792 GCA_046093525.1 Sphingomonadales bacterium
CCCTTACCCTGCCTGCGTACCGCCACCTGCTGTTCATTCATCTCCTTTTCGCCCACGACCAGCATGTAAGGCACCTTCATTAACTCCGTGTCTCTGATCTTTTTGCCGATCTTTTCGCCTCGGTCGTCGGTTTCGGCCCGAATGCCTGCTGCTTTTAATTGTAATTGTACCTGCTGGGCATAGTCCAGGAATTTATCGCTGATAGGCAGCACTTTTACCTGCACGGGCGCCAGCCAAAGCGGAAATTTACCAGCGTAATGCTCTAACAAGAATCCAATAAAGCGTTCGTGGGTACCCAGCGGTGCGCGATGAATAATAAGCGGCACTTCCGGACTATTCTCTTTATTGGTGTAAGAAAGTTTGAACTTGATGCCCGAGTTGAAATCGACCTGGTTAGTGGCCAGTGTAAACTCTCGTCCAATGGCGCTCCAGATCTGCACATCGATCTTAGGTCCGTAAAAAGCAGCCTCGTCTTGCACCTCTATAAAAGGTGTATTTGTCTCGACCAGCACTTTTCTTACCATTGCATCCGTCTCTAGCCAAAGTGCAGGCTCATTTACATATTTCTGGCCGAGCTTTTCAGGGTCGTGTAAACTAAGGCGCATCACATACTTGTCGATACCAAAGATCTTGAAATACTTCAGGTACATCTCGTTGACGGCCTTGAACTCGTCAAAAAATTGCTCTTTGCTGCAATAAATATGGGCGTCGTTCATGTGCAAACAGCGAACGCGCATTAACCCAAAGAGTTCGCCGCTTTGCTCATAGCGATAGCAAGTGCCATACTCCGCAATACGGAAAGGGAGTTCACGATAGCTCTTAGGTTCGGCATCGAATATCTTGTGGTGATGCGGGCAGTTCATGGCCTTGAGATAGTACTTCTCTCCGTCCATTTCCATTGGAGGAAACATACTATCCGCATAATAGGGCAAGTGACCACTGGTGAGGTACATGCTCTCTTTGGCAATATGAGGGGTCACTACCCGCTTGTATCCCGCAGCGGATTCCGTCTCTTTGGCAAGTTGTTCCAATTCCTCTATTACAACAGTGCCATTCGGCAGCCAAAGCGGAAGACCAGGTCCTACATCATCATCCATGGTGTAGATGCCTAGCTCTTTTCCAAGCTTACGATGATCTCTTTTTTTGGCCTCCTCCAGCATCAGTAAATAAGCATCCAGTTCTTTTTGGTTGGGAAAGCTGATGCCGTACACACGGGTCAGCATTTTATTCTTCTCATTCCCCTTCCAGTAAGCACCGGCTACACTCGTTAGTTTTATGGCCTTGATAGGAGCCGTGCTTGGAATATGGGGTCCCCGACACAGGTCGGTAAAATTTCCTTGTTTGTAAAAGGTGATCTCGCCATCGTTAAGGCCTTGCAGCAGATCGAGTTTATATTCATCTCCCTTTTCGCTAAAAAAACGAATCGCCTCTTGCTTGCTGACCTCCATTCGTTGGTAGGGGCTGTCTTGTTGAGCCAGCGCCGTCATTTTCTTTTCGAGCTGGGCCAGGTCTTCTTCGGTCATCTTTCGATCGCCCAAGTCCATATCGTAATAAAAGCCTTGCTCCACGGCAGGACCCACCCAAAACTTTACACCCGGAAACTGTGCCTCGACAGCTTCGGCCAACAAATGGGCAGAGGAATGCCAAAAAGTAGATTTCGCCTCAGCGTCCGTCCATGTCAGTAAGCGCAACTGTGCATCTTCTTCGATGGGACGTTGCGCATCACGGACTTCACCGTTGACCGCGACTGCCAATACTTTTTTGGCCAATCCCTCTGAAATGGAACGAGCAATCGCCAAGGCGGTTGTTCCTTTTTCGTAACTACGAACGGCACCATCCGGAAATGTAATATTGATCATGAAAATAGCTTTAGCCAAGGCTTGCAAATTTAACGATTTACGGGCAATATAGCTTGCCTATAAACAGCTTGTTAAAATTGACTTGCGTCGGGTGGCAAGGGCACCAAAATTCACTTATTCGCCTACATTTGTACGGATCATGACCCCCTATCGCCATTTACTTGTCTTTGCCGCACTTGTTCTCTCTTGTTCGTTCCTACCCGCCCAGCCGTTGACCGGCATCTGGAAGGGGTACTTCATTACCAAAGACCAAAGCCAATACAAGATCGAGGTCCAGCTTCAAGAGCGAAATGGGCAACTGACCGGCGTCACCTATTCTTACCTCGATGTGCAGTTCTATGGAAAGGCCACCATGGCGGGCAGTTTCGATAAAAAACTAGGTAAGTTATCGATGCAAGAGATCAAAACGGTAGAGGTAAAAACGCTCGATAGCGCCGAAACCTGCATCATGAATTACCAGCTCTCTTATAGTCGTTCAGGAAACGAGGAATATCTCGAAGGGAACTACAGCGCTAAATATGAATTCAATGGCGTTGATACAAGAAAAGGACAAGACTGTGGAGGCGGGATCGTTTTTTTGAGAAGAGTAAGTAGCTCCGACTTTGATACAAAACCCACGGCCTCCTCCACCCCCTCTGTTCCCAAAAAGGTTTATTATAATCAGGCTCCCCCCTCCAAAAAAACCGGCACCGTCGAGTCAACCTTAGCTTCGACCAAAAATAGCGGCACAGGTACAACTCCTGTTCCCAACAAAGCCGCCGTTAGTAACAAGACGGTAGTGGTCAACAAAGGCACCATTCCTAACAAATCAACAGCATCGGGCAAAACGGGTACAGCGAGTAAGATCGGCACGGGTACACCCCCACAGGCAGCTACCCGACATGCCCAGAAGAAAGGTACCCACTACCCCACCAAGTCCCTTACAACTCGCAACGCTGCATCAACTCCGGCTCCACCCAAACAGCTTGCCGAGAAAAACGAAGTAGCGGTGGTCAGTAATGGTGAAGATCACCCGGCATCCACAGACCAAAGAGCAGAGAATATAATTTCGGCGGTGGTTAAGCCATTACCCGAACCGGTAGACAATAGTCGGCAAAATGAGCTGGTCAAAGAGATCGTGGTCTCTTCTCAACAACTCTCCATTGCCGTTTATGATAATGGAGAGATCGATGGCGATACGGTGTCCGTTTATCTCAATGGCAAAGTGGTGCTCTCAAAAAAACGTCTTAGTACGCTACCCCTGCAGCTTAAACTGACCCTAGACGAGCAGCAAGATCTTCAGGAACTTACTTTTGTAGCCGAAAATCTGGGGCGTATCCCTCCCAACACGGCACTCATGATCGTTGATACAGGAGACCAGCAATACCGTCTTCAAGTGCTTTCGACCGACAAAAAAAATGCGGTCTTTCGTTTTCGGTTCCAGCTCTCCCGATAATACTCCTTTCGGTATCTTCGGTGCATGCCAAGGCTATTTTCAATTTCTTTATCGCTTCTTTTGCTACTGTCGTCCTTGTCCGCGCAAGAACTAGCTGGTACCTGGAAAGGCCGACTCGTTATGGCTCCCAGCGGTTGTTTTCCTGTATATAATCTTCAATTTGAAATACAGATGACAGACTCGGTGGTAAAGGGAACGGCCTGGCACTTTTCCGACTCCCTGAACTTTGTCAAGCAAAATCTGCAGGGGATCTATCGTGCCGATAGTCAGGTTTTGCTACTCAAAGAAACTGCCATTATAAGCCAGCTGCTAAAACATGATTGCATTCCTTGCAGTAAACAGTATCGGCTAACGTACCATAAGGCAACGGGTAACAACACGACCGATGAGCAGATACGAGGTATCTGGTTTACCCCGGGTGGACTGGCGCAAGACGGTAAAACAGTTTGCGATCCAGGCACTGTGGTACTGAATCGACTGACAACACAACAGAACGATCAGAACAGACGTACGTTGCTTCGCAATAAGACCAACACCCTGTTTAAGGAGATCTTTGTCGATAGCGGTGTAGTAAAGATCGAATTGTTCGATAATGGGCAAATTGACGGTGACACTATTACGGTTTATGTCAATGATAAGCCTGTCGTGTACCGACAAATGCTAAAGACGCAAGCGGTGGCGTTATCTGTAACGGTAGACAAACAAAGACCCTTGCAAGACGTAGTGATGGTCGGAGAAAACCTGGGCAGTATACCCCCCAACACGGCCTTGATGATCGTTATGGCAGGAAAAGAAAGGTACCAGCTTTATCTTAAGGCCGATGAAAAACAAAATGCCTTGGTTCGGTTCATCTACAAAGAGACAAAGGAATCTACTAAAAATTAAAATTCCAGGTAACAGAAGGTAAGATCGGAAACAGAGAGACCTGCTTGGCTGACATTTTCAGATCTCCACCAGCAATAGTTCCCTCTTGATCAAAATAGATAAAATAGGGGTTAAAGCGGCTGTATAGGTTATAGACACTGAACACCCATTGGCTTTTTACCCGACGAATTTTTTTAGGAGTAGGCGTATAGGTCATAGAAACATCCATTCGGTGGTAAGATCGCATGCGATATTGGTTGATACGACTGTATTCTTGGTTTAATACTCCGTTCATAACATAGAATCGTTCTGGGAGTGTGATGGCATTACCCGTTCCATAAACGAAGACAGCGCCTATTTTCCATTTTTTGGTAAGACCGTAGTTGCTGACCACCGATAGATCATGTCTTCTATCAAAGCGAGCCGGATATTTTTTTCCTTCATTGAGATCGGCAAACTTCCTCCACGTCCAAGACAGCGTATACCCTACCCATCCGGTCAGACGACCCCTTACCTTATTGATGAACCATTCGGACCCGTAGCTCCAGCCTCTGCCAAAAACAAATTCTGATTCAGGATCGCTGATCGAAGGAGTATACCCCTCACGATACTCGATCTGATTTTGCATGTCCTTGTAATAAAACTCGACCGATGTCTCAATGGCATTATCCAAAAAATTCTTGAAGAGGCCGGCCGCATACAACCAGCTGAGCTGCGGCCTTACACGATACGTGCTGGGCACCCACAAGTCGGTGGGCAGTGTAGTTCCGGCATTGGAAACAAGATGGATGTATTGCCTATTTCGACTTACGGATGCTTTGAACGAGAGATCGGATCTAACTGCATATCGCAAAGAAAAACGGGGCTCTAATCCACCGTAACTGACTACCGGGCTGAGCGCCCCATAGACAATGCTATCTATCTTGTTGCCAAAGGCGTCTCTGTTATAGCGGGTAAAGGGACCTACTTGTGTAAAGCGACTGTATCGTAATCCATAGTTGATTTGCCACTTGTCGGTCAGCTCCCAATCATCCTGAACATAAAGTGCTGTTTCGACCGCGTACTTGGCTGTCTCATTATTGGGGGCAAATATCACGGAGTCTTGCTTTCCGGAGGCTACATTGGGTAAAAAACGGTGGTGGGTGGCCACAACGCCAAATTTCAATTTATGCCCGGGCAGAGGATAGTAATCGAAATCCGACTTGATAGACCAATCTCGGATGCCGGAATTCAACCCTACCGAAAAGTTCTCTTGTCGGGCAGCAAATTGAAACCGATAGTTGTTGAATACGGCCGTAGTGTTCGAAAAAAGTCGTGGACCAAACACATGGTTCCAGCGAATGGTAGCCGTGGCATTTCCCCAGGGGATATTGGTGCTAAACGATCTTTTGTTATTGTTAAAGTCAAAGACATCCCTTCCAAAATAACCACTAATAAAAAGCCTGTCCTTCTTGGAGAATCGATGATTGAATTTTGCATTGAGGTCATAGAAGTAATAACCGGAGCCATAGAAGCTGCTGCTCTTACTGATAAAGGGGGATGCAAGAGCATCTACATACGTTCTTCTCCCCGATAAAATAAAAGAGGACTTGCCTTTTTCAATAGGTCCTTGTGATGAAAAGCGCGACGCGATGAGTCCGATGCCTCCCTCGAATTGATAGTTATTGGCGTTACCCTCTTTCATGGATACATCCAGCACCGAAGAAAGACGACCTCCGTATTGGGCCGGCATACCGCCTTTGATCAGACTGAGATTGCGAATGGCATCCCCATTGAAAATAGAGAAGAATCCAAACAAATGACCGGTATTGTCAACGACAGCATCATCGAGTAAGATCAGGTTTTGGTCCGGTCCCCCTCCCCGCACATAAAAACCCGCATTGCCTTCTCCGGCATTGCGTACACCAGGCAACAATTGAATGGTCTTTAAAATATCGATCTCTCCCATCAACACGGGCAGCGACTTGATCTGCCCAACCGAAAGATCGATCTTTCCCAGCTGTGCAGCGGTAATATTACCATCTCTTTTTTTACTAAAGACGACCACTTCTTGTATGGAGGCCGATCGGGGCAACAGATCGATGTTCTGGGTTTGGTTCGATAAAAACGATAGGGACAGCGATTTCACCTGATAAGAGACATGCGAAAAACTTAGCAGGTGCGTACCGGATTCCAGCGTCAGGGAGTAGAACCCAAATTGATTACTAAGAATACCCCGCGCCTGTCCATCGATCTTTATGGAGGCACCGGAGACCACCTCTCCGGTGAGTGAATCCCTAACATAGCCGTTTACTGTAAAACGACCCTGCGAGGCGCCGCTCATCATCCAGCAACAGAAAAGAACACCCAGTAACCCTTTTGCCATAGTGCTCTTAAAACAAAATATCTTGAAAATGGTTGTAACGCACCGGAAGGTCTGCGTACCTTTGCGGCCGTTATGTTGGCAGGACTACAAAATGTAAATTTCGAGTTTGGAGCAAGGACCATCTTGCAAGATGCCACCTGGCATATTCAACCGGGTGAGCGCATTGGACTGATCGGTTACAACGGAACCGGAAAATCAACCCTGCTTAAGCTATTGGTTGGAGAATATCTACCAAGTAAGGGCTCGGTAGAGAGAAGCCGGGGTACTAC
>JBJTFT010000218.1:0-16412 GCA_046093525.1 Sphingomonadales bacterium
CGTGTAGAGGCAGCGCCTGAGGCCGATACGTTTTTTCCTGCCCTCGATAACCAGCTTTGGAAGTTGACTAGCCAGCACCGGCAAGAGGCCGATACCAAGAATGCGTTTAATTATTCCTTTGAAATTTGGGAGCGAATATAATACTCCTTATGCGTTCTATTTTAAATACTTGTATTGATTATCTCCAATTTTACAGAAATTCATTTTCCGCCAGTGGGCACGGCATTCATTCTCCCTTCGTTTATCGATTTGCTCGCGAAGTACTAGGCGATAAGACAAGCTATCCTGCCTACCAAACCTGGAGTAGCTGGCGTAAGGAACTTTTATCCGATCATACGCTATTGCCCATTGTAGATTGGGGAGCCGGCTCGCGAACAGCGCCCGGGCGTTTGGAGCGTCGTGTTTCTGATCTGGTCAGGCAGGTTGCCAAACCCAAGAGAACAGCACAATTATTGTATCGGATGGCCCGGCATCAGACACCTGCGTATGTAGTGGAGCTCGGTACCTCATTGGGCATGAGCACTGCTTTTTTTTCATTGGCCTGTCCCGGCGCATCTATCCATACCATCGAGGGTAATCCGGCGGTAGCCCAAAAAGCGCAATCTAATTTTGATCGTTGGGAGCGTAGCAATGTTCACCTTACGATCAACCAATTTGACAAGGCCCTCCCCGTTTTGCTCGAACAACTCCCGCGTGTAGACCTTGCTTTCTTGGATGGGCATCATCAATTGGAACCTACGCTGCGCTATTTTGAGCAGTTACTGGCCAAGAAGCAACCCGACTCCGTTTTTATTGTGGATGATATCTATTGGAGCCCCGGTATGAAGGCCGCGTGGCAAGCGATCAAGCAGCATCCCCAGGTTCGCTGCACCATCGATCTGTTTCAATTTGGACTGGTCTTCTTTAAAGAAGAATTTAAGGAGGTGCGCCATTTCTCTATCCGGTTTTAATCGCTACCTTAGTCACTACTTACTTTCAACTTAATTGTATGGTCATTGGCATTTTGCGAGAATCTATGCCCGAGACACGGGTCTCTCTTACCGACGAAGGGGTAGTGGCTCTCCTTAAAAAGGGGGTGGAGGTAGTAGTAGAGCAGGGGGCGGGGCTACAGGCATTTTGCGATGATGAGGCTTATCGTAGGGCCGGTGCAACGGTTCTATCGGCTATGGAGGTCATGGCGCGCTCTTCCGTGTTACTCTGTATTCATCCGCCATCTATGGAGCAGTTGCCCGCCTTGCAGCATAAAGTGATCATTGGCGCCTACCAGCCTCTTTTTCAACAAGAGTGGTCGGCTGCGGTGGCCAAGCATAACATCACTTGTTTTTCTCTTGATATGTTGCCTCGCACTACGCGTGCCCAGGCCATGGATATTCTTAGTTCTCAGGCCAACATTGCGGGTTATAAGGCCGTGCTGCTGGCTGCCACTACCTACAGTCGCTATTTTCCGATGTTCATGACAGCGGCGGGCAGTATTGCGCCTGCCAAAGTATTGATATTGGGAGCCGGTGTGGCAGGGTTACAGGCCATTGCCACGGCCAAGCGGTTAGGGGCCGTTATCGAAGTATTTGATACTCGTCCTGCCGTAAAAGAAGAGGTCATGAGTTTGGGGGCCAAGTTCATTGAGGTAGAGGGTGCCGCCGATGCCAGTAAGGCCGGTGGCTATGCGGTGGAGCAATCTGCCGACTACTTGCAACGACAAAGCGAACGTATCGCAGCCGCTGTTACCAAGGCCGATATCATTATCACGACAGCTCAAATACCCGGAAAGAAAGCGCCGATCCTTATTACCGAAGCGATGATCGCCAGCCTGCGCGCCGGAGCCGTGATCGTAGACCTGGCCGCTGCTACCGGAGGTAATACGCCTTTTACCGAGAACAATAAGACCATTCTAAGAGAGGGGGTCACCATCATTGGAAACTCTTCGCTTTTTTGTAGCATGCCTGCCGATGCCAGCAAACTCTATGGAAAGAACGTCATCAATTTTCTGCAATTGCTGCTGAACAAAGAAGGACAGTTGCAACTGAACTGGAACGATGAATTGGTAAAGGGATGCTGTATTACCCACGAGGGACAAATAGTGCATGAACGTTTAAAATAATCTGACATGTCTTCTGTATTTAATTGGATCCATGATCATCAGGCCATCATTTACATCGTGGTGTTGATGATCTTTGTCGGCATCGAGGTGATCGGTAGTGTGCCCAGCGTATTGCATACGCCGCTGATGAGCGGCGCCAATGCTATTCACGGAGTGGTCATCATCGGGGCCATCATCGTTATGGGAAAGGCCGAGGCCGATAATTATCTGGCACTAGCGTTGGGCTTTTTGGCGGTCGTGCTGGGCACGCTGAATGTGGTGGGAGGGTTCGTCGTTACCGACCGGATGTTGGAGATGTTCAGCAAAAAGAAAAAATCGTCCTAAGTTTTAAAACTTCTTACCCGTGGAATTCACCATCCTCTCTTTTATTTACCTGCTGGCTTCGGTCACTTTTATTGTGGGGCTCAAGATGCTCTCTCATCCTACCACGGCCCGAAAAGGAAATGCGTTGGCCGCGGCGGGGATGACACTGGCCATTGTTGGAACCATTTTTTTATATAGCGAACAAGGGGATAAGCTTGGAAACCATGGATGGATCTTTGGCGGTCTTGCGATCGGTACGGTGGTAGGTACGCTGGTTGCCCGCCGCGTTAAGATGACCGCCATGCCCGAGATGGTGAGTTTATTCAATGGCATGGGGGGAGCTTGTGCTGCGCTCATCAGTATTGTGGAGTTCGATCATTTACTGCATTTGCCCGGTTTGTCGGGTTTGCTGCTCGTGCTGATGGACGCGTCTGCGCTACAGGGACTTTTATTGATCATCTTACTGGGTCTTATCATTGGCTCTGTCTCGTTTGCCGGAAGCATGGTAGCCTGGGGAAAATTGAATGGTTCGCTCCGCGATTTTTCCTTTCGTGGTCAACAAGCCTTTAATATTGGATTGCTTCTTCTGATCTTGGGGCTGGCCACCTATCTGATCGTGGCGTTACCTGCCAACGCACTCGTTCTCTTCTATGTGATCTTTGCGTTATCGATCTTGTATGGCTTATTTTTTGTCTTTCCGATCGGAGGGGCCGACATGCCGGTGGTCATTTCGCTGCTGAATTCTTTTACCGGTGTAGCCGCGGCATGCGGTGGTTTTCTCTATGATAATAAAGTGATGCTGACCGGTGGTATTTTGGTGGGTGCGGCCGGAACGTTACTGACTATCTTAATGTGCAAGGCCATGAATCGTTCGCTGACCAACGTGCTTATAGGGGCCTTTGGCGGAAATACGGCGGCCGCATCGGCCGGTCAATCGCAAGGATCCTATAAAGAGATC
Organism: Sphingomonadales bacterium; assembly: GCA_046093525.1. GTDB lineage: Bacteria > Bacteroidota > Bacteroidia > Chitinophagales > Chitinophagaceae > JJ008. The sequence goes on from JBJTFT010000218.1 coordinate 3,360, forward strand.
TCACTGTCGGATGCGGCCGTTGTCATGAGCTATGCCAACAAAGTGATGATCGTGCCCGGATATGGACTGGCCGTTGCACAGGCACAACATGCTTGTCATGAACTCGAGAAATTATTAACGTCGAAGGGTGTCGAAGTAGGCTATGCGATTCATCCGGTGGCAGGCCGTATGCCCGGCCACATGAATGTTTTATTGGCAGAGGCCGATGTGTCGTACGAGAAGCTACTCGAAATGGAACAAGCCAACGAAGAATTCCCCACTACCGATGTGGTCTTGATATTGGGGGCCAACGATGTGGTCAATCCGGCTGCCAAGTCCGATCCGGCCTCTCCGATCTATGGGATGCCGATCTTGGATGTGGAGTTGGCCAAGCATGTTATCGTTAACAAACGCAGCATGAAACCTGGTTATGCCGGTATAGATAACGATCTGTTCTTTCGTCCTAAGACCTCGATGCTATTCGGAGATGCCAAAAAGGTATTGCAAGACCTGATTACCGAAGTAAAGAATAGTTAGTGTTGCTTCCTGCTTCATTGCTCGATCAGCTTTCTTCGGTCTCCGGGTTTGACCGTGACGGTTTTTTGCAGGCGCATCAACATAGCCAACTGCCCATTTCTATTCGGCTGAACCCATCCAAGTTACCTCCCTTGAGCGATGCCCTGCAGTCTATCGGTTGGTGTCGAAATGGTTATTACTTGCCACAGCGTCCTTCTTTTACATTCGACCCTTTATTTCATGCCGGCTGTTATTATGTGCAAGAGGCCAGTAGCATGTTGCTAGAGCAGGCTTTTTGGCAACTGATGCCACAAGACCGATCACTGCGGGTCCTGGACCTCTGCGCTGCACCCGGCGGAAAGAGTACTCATCTCTATTCGCTATTGCCACCCAATAGTTTTTTGATCGCCAACGAAGTGATCCGTTCCAGAGCGTTGGTACTGCGCGATAATTTAATCAAGTGGGGAGCCAAGCACGCATTGGTCACCAACAATGATCCGGAGCAGTTTAGCGCTCTCGGAAATTATTTTGATTGGATCACGGTAGATGCCCCTTGCAGCGGTAGTGGTCTTTTTAGAAAAGATCCTGATGCCATTGAACAGTGGAGTGACGCTGCCGTACTGCACTGTGCGGCCAGGCAGCAACGTATCTTATCGGCTGCTTGGAAAGCACTTCGCCCTGGTGGTATCTTATTTTATTCCACCTGTTCGTATTCGGTCGAAGAGAACGAGGCTATGGCCCATTGGATGATCAACGAATATAAGGCCATGCCAAGAGCGCTGGACCTGTTGGCAGCGTGGGGTGTAACGCCAACAGATCCGGGTTATCGATGCTGGCCCGATAAAACAAGGGGCGAGGGGTTTTATTGCTGTTGCTTTCAAAAACCGATCAGTGATGCTGCGGTGGTTTTGCCCCGAACGCAAAAAGCCCTACGATCGGTGAACAAAAATGAAATGAGCATCGTTCGTTCTTGGGTCGCCAGGGAGGATCTTTTTTATGGTCTGCTACAGCAAACGGTCTATGCATGGCCTGCTGAGTTTCGAAACGAGTGGGAGTCTTGTGTGGCCCTGCTGCATGTAATTTATTCGGGTGTTCGGGTAGGAGAGCTTTTGCCCGGTAAGCTGATACCCGATCATGCGTTGGCACAAAGCCAATACCTGCCCTCGTCGATCGCCTCGGTCTCACTCTCGCTTTCCGAGGCTATTCTTTATTTGCAGCGACGGCCCTTTATGCCAGAACAAGCCTGTAGCGGTTGGACAGTGGTAAGGTACGAGCAATTTGCGCTTGGTTGGATCAATGCGCTATCTTCTCGCATCAATAATTATTATCCTAAAGAGCTCCGTATTCTCAAGGATGTTCAGGCTTCTTGAAATTCCGCATCTTTGTAGTCGTCTGTTATGCGGATCACCGTTTTGTTAATCATAGGAGTAATGGCAGTTGCCTCTTTACAGGGGCAGTCGTTGGGGCGTAAAATGACCGCCAGCGAAAATGCATCCGCGCCCGGTATTACCCGCGACGGAGCCTTGTATCGTTTCTTATTACGAGGACAGGGTTATTTTAAGAATGCATTCGAGGAGTCGCTCGATCTTTCCGATCCCTTACAGCAACTGGTCAAGTCTTCTATATTTAAAACCCAGAGTGGTTTCGCAGATCAAAAGTATTATGTTATGACCAACCTGGCTCCGGTCGGCTCTTTCGTCTACTTGTATGCCGATGCACAAGGTCGGGGAGTGTATGCCAAAGTCATCGGTCCTTTGCATGAGATCCGTCTGAATACGGACTTGGACCTAAGGATCAGTACAGCAGCCGCGCAGGCGCTGGGTACTCAGCAGTCGGAGCCTTTCTCGCTTACGCTTTATTACTGGGCCTCTTCGAATCGGTAACCCTTGAGGAATTCGCTGACCGGCATTCTTTTTTTTCCTTCCAATTGCAGCTGTAAGATCTTTAAAGCCCCCTTACCACAACCGAAATGCAAGTAGGTTTTGCCATCTGTCTCTATCTGCCCCGGCAAAAGTATATTGTGTTCTGGCAAGGGCATTGTCTCGATGATCTTGAGCAACTTTCCATGTAGCAACGTATGGGCACAGGGAACAGGGCTTAATCCTCTGACCAGGTTATGTATGGAATCGGCACGCTGATGCCAGTCGATCGTGCCGGTCTCTTTGGTAAGCTTGGGGGCATGGCGCAGCTCCGAAAGAGCCGAGAAAAGCTCGGATTGCGGTGTAGGAGTGAGCGTTTTTTCGATCCAACCCTGCACGGTTTTAACCAGGAGTGAGGCCCCGACCTCTTTCATTTTGTCGTGCAGCTCGCCGGCCGTTTCATGGGGGCCAATGGGAATGGGTGTTTGCAAGAGAATTTGGCCGGTATCAATTTCGTGTTGAAGTAAAAAGGTCGTGACTCCGGTTTGTGTCTGGCCATCGATGATGGCCCAGTTGATTGGAGCCGCACCACGATATTGCGGAAGTAAGGAGCCATGTAAGTTGATCGTTCCAAGCCGGGGGCGATTCCAGACCACTTCGGGTAACATGCGAAAGGCCACTACTACTTGCAGATCGGCCTTCCAGCTGTCGAGCGCTTGCAAAAAGGAGGGGTCCTTTAGTTTTTCGGGTTGCAACAGTGGGATCCCCTTTTCCAACGCATACGTTTTGACTGCGGAAGGTTGCAGGTGGAGTCCTCTGCCCGATGGCTTATCGGGTGCCGTTACTACTCCTACCGGTTGGTAGCCGGCCTGAACGAGTGCATCCAGGCTCGCGACGGCAAAATCCGGAGTGCCCATAAAAACGATGCGCACGGCTTGGTGATCATTCATGGCAGCGAAAGTAGCAAAAAGCAAGGGCTCAACGTCTATTCGAAGTCTGGGTAAAGCAGATACTTTCTTCGAATGGCCTTGTACTCGCGTAAGGCAGGTTGCCAGCTTTTCTTGATCTCTTCTTCGGAAAGTCCTTGTCGTATCTGTTGCCACAAATCGTTATTGCCTGCCAGCTTATTAAAGAAAGAACCTTTCATATCACCCGATTTTGGCAGTAGAAAAAAACTATCTTTTTCAGGAAACAGTCGATAGGCTTCCAATAGCCATTTGAGCTGAATTTGCCCTTTGGTCTTAGCCAGCACCTCTTGGGGAGTGCCGCTTATGTCCCACCCATAACAAACCTTTCCATAGTGCTTTGAACTTTTGGCACCTGCGTTGGGTTGCGGTGAAAATTTTACCAGTTGTTTGGGCAACGAAGGATGACCAAACAACATAAAGGGTTTATTGGTTCCTCTACCCTCGCTAAGGGCTGTTCCTTCGAAAAAACAGGTAGAGGGATAGAGGTACATGGTTTGCAGATCGGGTATATTGGGAGAAGGTTTGACCGGAGGCTCATACAGCGAGTGGTGGGTATAATTCTTACAGCAAATCACGATCAGTGAAAAGCCACCGCGTTCGATCATCGCTATGTTGAACGATTCGTCGTCGCAGCTTTTAATCACTTGTTCTTTGCCATCGGCTCTGTTGCTGCGAAGGGCATGGGGTGCTGTGGCGGGCATAGCTACGGCTTCTATGGCAACCGCATCTGGTTGAGTTACGTCTTCTTTGGGCTCTTCTTTTTTCAAGCTGTTGTTCTTTTGGATCCAATTTTCGCCTACCAACATTTTTGCATATTCCCCGATGGTTAATCCATATACGATGGGGATGGGTTGCATGCCAATAAAGGAGCGGTATTGCAGATCGAGCACGGGACCATCCACATAAAAGCCATTCGGGTTGGGTCGGTCCAAAATAATAAGTGGTTTGTTAAACTCAAGTGCCGATTGAATATAGGTTTCCAGCGAGGAGATATAGGTATAGAACCGAACACCGACATCCTGTATGTCGAAGATCATCACATCGATCTCACTGAGGTCTTTTTCGTCGGGTCTGCGTTTTTGCCCGTAAAGCGAAACGACAGGGATCCCGGTCTTCTCATCTATGTAATTGCTTACTTTTTCGCCTGCATCGGCATTACCTCTGAATCCGTGCTCGGGCCCGAATATGACTCGAATGTCTACGCCCAGTTGCTGCAGACTGTCTACCAAGTGGGTCTTGCCGATCAGGGAGGTTTGATTGGCAAAGATGGCAACTCTTTTTTCTTTTAGCAGCGGAAGATAGGCATTCAGCTGCGCCGCACCGGGCAAGATAGTGGCCGATCGGGTGGTGGCGGTTTTAGCGGCAGACGGAGACTTTACTTGCTGGGCATGTACCGTACCAAAACAGCCAGCAATAAGGAGGATGATCGATAAGATTCTCATAAAATTTAAATTGGCGCAAGCTAAAATACGCAATCGGATATCGGTCAAAAAAAAATAAATCAGGGGCTTTCTCATAATGGTTAACTTGCAACACAATTTAAAACGTAATATGGCTACGGTTAAAAGTGGAGACAAAATAAAGGTGCATTATCATGGAAAGTTGGTCTCTGGTGAGACCTTCGATTCTTCTGCCGGGCGCGAACCACTCGCCTTCGAAGTGGGCAGCGGGGCTGTTATCAAAGGCTTTGATGAAGGGGTAACCGGCATGGCGATCGGAGAAAAAAAGACCATCCAGATCCCCTTTCTAGAGGCCTACGGCGCCCACAATGCAGAAATGGTCATCGAGATGCCCAAGGATCGTTTTCCTGCCGATATGGAAGTGACCATCGGAATGCCGCTTCATATGAGTGATGGCCAGGGTCGCCAATTTCAGGTAACCGTTACCGAGATCAAAGAGACGTCGGTGCTGCTTGACGCCAATCATCCATTGGCCGGAAAGGATCTGATCTTTGATCTGGAGCTGGTTGCAATTGAGGGAGCCAGTCCATTGATTATTATGCCCTAATCTTTACTTCATGCTTAAGGGGTATGCTCATACCATTGAGCAGCGTTTCTTACGCTACGTTCAATTCGACACGCAAAGTGATCCTGCGGCTGATTCCTTTCCTAGTACGCAGGGCCAACGAAATCTGTCCGCGCTGTTAGCCCAGGAACTACGCGATATGGGAATATCCAACGTGGAATTGGATGATTGGGGGTACGTGTACGCTACCGTAGAGGCAACTACAAGTAACCCGCTTCCAGTCATTTGTTTTTGTGCTCATGTCGATACTGCGCCTGACTGCAGCGGTGCGGGGGTAAAACCGCTGGTCCATCGAAATTACCAAGGAGACACCATTGTACTGCCCGACGATCCCACGCAAGTCATCAGCGAAACGGACCATCCTTATCTAAAAGAAAAGCATGGCCATGATATCGTCACGGCCTCTGGTATGACCTTGTTGGGGGCCGATGATAAGGCAGGCCTCGCCATCATCATGGATCTGGTGCAATACCTGGTGAGCCATCCCGAGTTGCCCCATGGAAAGATCCGCATTTTATTTACCCCCGATGAGGAAATTGGGAAGGGAACCCAACATGTCGATCTAAAAAAACTGGGAGCTGATTTTGGCTACACACTCGACGGAGGTGAGCTGGGCAGTCTGGAGGACGAAAGTTTTTGTGCCGATGAGATCAATGTGGTCATCAGTGGTGTCATTGTACATCCGGGGTATGCAAAAGATAAAATGGTCAATGCACTCAAGATCGCGGCCACTTTATTGGAATCGTTGCCCAAGCAGTCCATGTCTCCTGAGACCACCTGTGGCCGAGAGGGATTTATTCATCCCATCAGCGTCAGCGGACTGGCCGAATCTTGTTCCCTGCATTTTTTACTAAGGGATTTTACTGTCAGTGGGCTACACGAAAAGGAAGCGTTGTTAAACGAGTTGACGCAAGCAGCCATCGATCGGTATCCCGGGGCCCGCTATGAGTGGATCAAAAAGGAGCAATACAGAAATATGAAGGAGGTGCTCGACCAACATCCCCACGTGGTGGCGCTGGCCAAAGAGGCGATGGAGCAGGTAGGGATAACCGTAAAGCAAGAAAGTATCAGGGGCGGCACCGACGGCAGCCGTCTGTCCGTAATGGGATTGCCTTGTGCCAATATCTTTGCCGGGCAACAGCTTATTCACTCGCGGCGCGAATTTGTATCGGTGCAGGACATGCAGATGGCCGTTGCCGTTTTGGTAAAGCTGCTGGATATTTGCGAGCAACAAACTAAATTGTAACTTGTAAAAAAAAATATATGGAATTCTTTCGCTGGCTTTTTGAGAACTGGTATTTGTTTCTGCTGCTTGCCTTTATTTTATCTGGTTTATTTACCATCAATCAAGGCTACATAGGTGTCATCACCATGTTTGGAAAATATCGTCGCGTGGTACGACCCGGCCTCAATTTTAAGATTCCTTTTTTAGAGAAGGTCTTTAAAAGGGTGTCGGTACAAAATCGTTCTGTAGAGTTGGAGTTTCAGGCCGTTACGCAAGACCAGGCGAACGTATATTTCAAGAGTATGTTGCTGTATTCGGTACAGAACGCAGACGAGGAGACAATAAAGAAGGTGGCTTTTAAGTTTATCACCGATAAAGATCTCATGCAAGCGCTGGTTCGCACCATCGAAGGAAATATTCGCTCGTTCGTGGCTACCAAGAAGCAAGCAGAAGTGCTGGGGCTTCGTCGTGAGATCGTACAGTATGTCAAGGTCGAGGTCGATCATTCCTTAGAAGAGTGGGGGTATCACTTACAAGATCTTCAGATCAACGATATCACTTTCGATAAGTTGATCTTGGATTCAATGAGTAAAGTAGTGGCATCTAACAACCTTAAGGCAGCTGCCGAAAACGAAGGACAAGCCTTGCTTATTACCAAGACAAAAGCGGCCGAAGCAGATGGAAATGCCATCAAGATCTCGGCGGAGGCAGAAAAAGAAGCCGCTCGTTTGCGCGGACAAGGCGTGGCACTGTTCAGAATGGAGGTGGCTACCGGTATGACAGAGGCTGCCGAGCAGATGAAGCAGGCGAACCTCGATACCAACGTTATTTTGTTCAGTATGTGGACCGAAGCGATCAAGAATTTTGCGGAGTACGGAAAAGGGAATGTGATCTTTTTGGATGGCAGTGCCGAGGGCATGGAAAAGACCATGAAGCAGATTCAGGCTCTCATGTTCAAGTCGGCCGGCACCACTTCTAATGAGTAAAAAATAACGATTATCATCAATCTTAGCTTAAAGTCGTTCTCTCATGATTCATCTACTTCAAATGTCAGACTCTCTTACTTCGGCTGCCAAGCGGGTGGCTGGTGATACCAATCAAGATGGATATCTAAGCCTGTGGGAGCTGCTTTCTACAGGCGGCTGGATCATGATCCCATTGGGTATTATGCTCCTCGCGGTCGTCTATGTATTTACTGAGCGTTATTTGGCCATCCGTGAGGCCGGACGTATCGATGTCAATTTTATGAATATCATCCGCGATCATATTGTGACCGGTAATGTGGTAGCTGCGCGTAACGTTGCCAAAAACAGCAATAATCCTGTTGCTCGTATCGTGGACAAGGGTATTCAGCGTATCGGTAAGCCGATCGATGCCATCGAGAAGAGCATGGACAACGTAGGCGTGCTCGAAATGTACAAGCTCGAGAAGAACCTGGCCGTGCTATCGGTAATTTCCAAGGCGGCACCCATCTTTGGTTTCGTGGGCACGCTGGTGGGACTGATGCAGTTGTTCTCGAGTATCACCACCTCCAATGAATTTGAAGTGGCTACCATTGCCGGGGGTATCTATACCAAGCTCATCACGTCGATCTCCGGATTGCTCATTGGGTTGATCGCCTATTTATTGTATAGTTATCTGATGACACAGATCGATAAGACGGCTCATAAGATGGAGTCTGCGGCCGCTGATTTTCTCGACGTACTTCAAGAGCCCACCCGATAAGCTTTCTATGAGATTCAGAAGAAAACATAACGAACAGTCCGAGGTGTTCACCGATTCGCTCAATGATATTCTTTTCATTCTGCTCATGTTCTTTTTGATCGTAGCGACGCTGGCCAATCCCAATGTTATAAGGGTAGGGTTACCCAAGGGATCCAAAGACACCAAGGCAAAGCAACATATCATGGTGTCCATCGATCGCAATCAACAATTTTATTTGGGCACCACGGCATTGGCCTCCGATCGTTTTGAGGAGGCGTTGACCAACGAGATCCGACGTTTTCGTAGTCTGGTCGATACGCCCACGGTGGTCATCAACGCTGACACTACGGCCTACTACGGCGAAGTATATCAAATTATGTTATTGGCCAAGAAAGAAAAGGCCAAGGTGGTGGCCCGTATAGACTAGCTGATTAGCGCCACGCCCGTAGCATCCGATCTTTTCCCTGCATGTCTTTTTTGAGTGCTACCTCGAAGTTCGCTTGTTGAAAAAGCATAGCGATGTCAGCGGCATAAGAAGGGTTCAACTCTGCAAAAAGTTGTCCTTCGCTATGGAGCTTCTTATCGGCCAGCTCGACCAGTCTTCTGTAAAAGAAAACCGGATCGTTGTCCGGCGCAAAAAGAGCCAAGTGAGGCTCATGATCCAGTACATTGGCACTCATCTCTGTTTTTTCCGCAGCGCTTATGTAGGGCGGATTGCTTACGATAATATCGGCATCGGGAATTTGGCTCCAACTATTGGTAGCGGAAAGATCTGCTTCTACGAATTGAATGTCGATGCCAAGTTGTTGGGCATTTTGGCGCGCTACCGCAAGCGCCTCCGGATCGATATCTACGGCCGTGACCATGGCTTTACGAATTCGTCTTTTAAGGGCTAGTGCTATACAGCCGCTACCAGTTCCCATGTCTAGTATTTGTAGCTTCGAGACCGGAAACCGGCAGTTTGCAATGATCCACTCGACCAATTCTTCGGTTTCGGGTCTTGGTATGAGAACCCGATCGGTAACACGAAGTCTTAACCCGCAAAACCAGGCTTCGCCCAGCACATATTGTAGTGGTCTTCCTGTCAGTGCGTGCCCGGACAGTTGCGTGAGCTGTTGTTGTTGCTCGACAGTTAGTTCGCTTCGCTTCAATTTGTAGAAGAGCGCACGGTCTAGTTGCAGTACATGTTCTAGTAAGAGCGTGCTCATGGCGCTGGCCTCTGCCGGATCGGCGACAGCTGACAGTCGCTGTTTGTAAAAGTCGAGTGATTCCGCTAGTGTCATGCCAGTCAGGTTAGGAGCGAAACCGGCTGCTTACGACCAACTCTTTGCTTCCGGGCGTATAGAGATAAAACCCTTCTCCTGTCTTTATGCCCAGTTTCTTTTCTTGTACAAGTTGCTCCAGCAGTGTTGCTGGGGCGTATTTTTCTGTCTTGAATCCATCATGCAATACCTGCATGATCGACAGGCAAACGTCCAGACCAATGAGATCGGCCAATTGTAAAGGACCCATGGGGTGAGCCATTCCCAATTTCATGATGGTGTCGATCTCGGCTACGCCCGCCACTCCTTCTTGCAAACTGCAGATGGCCTCATTGATCATGGGCATGAGAATACGATTGGCAATAAAACCCGGAAAATCATTGACCACGCAAGGTACTTTTTGTAATTCCTTGCTGTACGAGACAATTTGATCGGTAACGGCCTGATCGGTTTGAGACGTGGTGATGATCTCGACCAGTTTCATGACCGGGACCGGATTCATAAAGTGCATGCCAATTACCTTTTCGGGTCTGCGCGTAGCTGCAGCTATTGTCTGAATTGGAATAGAGGAGGTATTAGAAGCCAGTATGCAATGAGCCGGTGCGGCTTCATCGAGTGCTTTGAACAACGCTAGTTTTACGTCTTTATTTTCTGTGGCCGCCTCTACGACCAAGCTGGCTTGTTGAACGCCCTCGGAGAGGGAAGTCTGGGTGCTGATGTGATGAAGCGTGGCATTGGCTTGTTCGGCCGTAAGGGTGCCCTTGGCCTGCATTCGATCCAGGTTCTTTTTGATGGTGCCGACCGCTCTTTCAAGTTGATCGCCATTAACGTCTATTAAGGTTACCTGCCAACCGTGTTGAGCAAAAACATGGGCAATCCCATTTCCCATGGTCCCGGCTCCGATCACTGCCATCTGCTTCATAAAAAGCGATTAGTTTTTCTTTTTAAAATCTCCTCTTTTCCACGATTCAATGAAGTCGGCCCAGGCCGCCGGATTAAAAATATTCATGGGAGGAGTTTGTCCCTGGTAGACCGCACGGTTTGCGATCTTGTTCATTTGCATACGCGTAGCTTCCGCTCCATCGCCCGGCACCGTGCGCAGCAACAGTCTTCGGGTGGTGGCACTGGTATTTTTTCGGGCGATCTCGTATTGGTCATCGGGTACTTGTACGTTCACGAAATCTCTGGCAAATTGCTCCGGAGTGGGGCGGGGCTTGAGTACGGTGGCAGGCAGGTACACCGTATCGGCTACCAAGAGTTGCACAACGCTGTATTGGTTGCCGACCAGGGTGCGAGGTATCGAAACGGTTTTGCCTTGATAGCTGACGTGCGAGAATTCTACCTGATCTCCTTTTAAAACCACGATCGAAAAAACACCTTGGTTATTCGTAATGGTACCCCGGTTTTGTCCTTTTACCACGATACTAACGGCGGGAATGCCAATGAGACTATCGGCGGTCATTACGACGCCGAACAATTGAACCACCGAGTCGCGGGTCGTTTCAAATTGTGCTTTTGCCAGGCCAGGCAAGAACAGCAAAAAAGCAAGCAAAAAAACAAGGGGGCTTTTCACCGGCCAAAATTAAACAGTCCCGACTGAATTGTGGCAACAAATTGCCAGTTGCAATGTTTACTTTTGTACCTCTGTAAGCGTATTGTTAAAATTTTACTAATGACCGAAGCGCAGCTACTGGATGCCTTGCGAAACGTGCAGGAACCCGACCTGGGAAAAGACCTGGTAACGCTCAATATGGTTAAGGATATTGTTATTGATGGCCTGCAAGTTTCCTTTACCATCGTGCTGACAACGCCCGCCTGTCCCATGAAAGACATGATGCAGAATGCTTGCATCAATGCCATTCGTTTACTGGTCAACAAAGACGCACAGGTACACGTGAATTTTACCGCACATACAACTACCAAGCGGGCGGATGGATTATCGGTATTGCCACAGGTCAAAAATATTATCGCAATAGTGAGTGGCAAAGGCGGAGTGGGTAAATCGACCGTAGCGGCCAACTTGGCCCTGGCCCTCGCCCAGGGGGGCGCCAGTGTAGGGTTGATGGATGCCGATATTTATGGTCCCAGTGTTCCTATTATGTTCGGTGTGCGGGGTGAGCGTCCACTGATGAAGGACGTGAACGGAAAAGGGATGATCGTGCCCCTGGAGCGTTTTGGAATAAAATTGATGAGTATCGGATTGTTGGTCGACGAGAAGAATGCGGTTGTTTGGAGAGGACCCATGGCCAGCAGCGCGGTCAAGCAGTTCGCGACCGATGTCTGTTGGGAATCGCTCGATTATTTGGTTATTGATATGCCACCCGGCACGGGCGATATTCATTTGACCTTACTCCAAACGGTTCCCGTTACGGGCGCCGTTATTGTGACCACCCCGCAAGAGGTCGCCTTGGCCGATGCTAAAAAGGGTATTGCCATGTTCGGGCAAGCGCAATTGAAGATCCCCATTATCGGCTTGGTAGAGAATATGAGTTATTTTACGCCTGCCGAGTTGCCTGACAGCAAATATTATCTTTTCGGAAAGCAAGGTGGACGACGACTGGCCGACGAGTACGATCTTCCTTTCTTGGGAGAGATTCCCCTTGTTCAGTCGATTCGCGAGGGCGGAGATCAGGGAGTCCCGGTCATGATGAGCGATGACGGGGTCTCTAAAAAGGCTTTCGAACAATTTGCCTCGCTGGTGGTGCGTAGCATTGCGATGGGAAATGCCCATATCAAGACCGAGCAGATCGCTTCGTTGGTGTAATAGCCTATCTTTCGGTTGCTTTGAATCAATCGTATGAATCGTCAACAACTCATTCACCGGATTTTTGAAAAACGTTCTTACCTCTGTGTAGGACTGGACAGTGACATCGAAAAACTTCCGGCAGGTATTTCGCACGATGCGGCCGGCGTTCTCGCATTCAACAAAGCGATCGTTGACGCAACGCGTCCGTATTGCGTGGCCTACAAGATCAATACCGCCTTTTATGAGTCCCTCGGCACAGCCGGTTGGTCTGTACTCGAGCAAACGGCCGCTTACATCGGCCAAGAACATTTACTGATCGCCGATGCCAAGCGTGGCGATATCGGTAACACGGCCGATCAGTATGCCAAGGCTTTTTTCAAAACCCTTTGCTTTGATGCCATCACGGTGGCGCCCTACATGGGTGCCGATAGTGTTATTCCTTTTTTGCAGCACCCGGGTAAGTGGGCTATTGTCTTGGGACCAACCTCAAATGCTGGCGCTGCAGATTTTGAGCTGCAGCCTTGTGGCGATCAATTGCTCTACGAAAAAGTAATGCAGCGGGTCGCCTCTTGGGGTAGTCCCGAGAATTTAATGTTTGTCGTAGGGGCAACACAGGCCTCTGTAATGGCATCGATCCGAAAAAACTATCCCAATCATTTCTTTTTAGTGCCGGGCGTGGGGGCGCAGGGGGGGAGTCTCGAACAGGTATCCCATGCTGCGCTTACCCCAGAGGCAGGCCTGTTGGTAAATGTTAGTCGCGCCATTATTT